>JAYKJC010000195.1:0-10006 GCA_035285885.1 Leptolyngbyaceae cyanobacterium
CAAACATTTGCTACCGAGCAGTCAATGCACAGCGGCTTAGCTTGCGCAGTTCCTCAGGGCAGAACCTTGCCCTGGAAGACTTGGATGGATGTATCCCACTCACCCCCAGCGCAACGACAACCTACACGTTAGAAGTGGAAGGTCGCAGTGGACAAGTTGTCACTCGCCAGGTTCGAGTCCAGGTCGCCGTTCCCGAACCCGACACCACTCCTCCCCCGGTTCCATCTCCCATCAGTCCATCTGGGAATGACTACGTTTTGTGTCAAGGGTCATCGACCGCGGCTCTGTCATGGAATCCAGTGGTAGATGATAGTGCCCCGGTCACCTATACTGCTGTGCTAGAACGTGGGAGTGCCGTGGGCGAAGATGTATCGCAAGTAACGGGATGGACCCCCGTTACTCAGCAAAATACCCAAGCCTCACAGGTGAACATCACCCCATTCTTACAGCGAGGACGCGTCAGCTATCGCTGGCGAGTCAGTGCCCAAGATGCTGCTGGGAATGCCAGCAATCCCTCGATCTGGCTCAATTTCCGCACCTGCGAGTAGGGCGTTGCTAACGAGTTTTGAAATGAATGAAACCTACGATGTTGATGCGATCGTTATTGGCAGTGGACTGGGCGGATTGACGGCTGGCGCGTTGCTTGCCCGATATGGATGGACGGTGCTGGTCTGTGAAAGTCACTCGATTCCGGGTGGGGCGGCGCACAGCTTTTCTCGTCGGGGGTTTCATTTTGATTCGGGGCCATCCTTTTATTGTGGACTGGGCACCGTCGGAGCTGTGGGACAGATTCCCTCTCTGAATCCCTTACGCCAGGTGTTTCGAGCGTTAGAGGTGGATCTGGAAACGATTCCGTACGATCCGCTGGGGCATTATCACTTTCCTGAAGGAACTCTTCCCGTCTATGGCAGGGGCGATCGCTATCAGGCTGAAGTTGCAAAATTTACGACTCGCGGAGCCGCTGAACTGGCCGACTTTGAACGGCGGCTGCTTCCCCTGTATGAAGGACTCAGCACCATTCCCACCCTTGCCATTTGTCCAGAATTTAAGGGACTTCCCTTGCTGCTGGGACGGTATGGCGGGGCGATGATGCGATTGTTGCCGCTCGTGGGTCTCATGCAAGGCGCGACAGGTGCAGTCATGGATGCGACGGTGCATGATCCATTTGTGCGGCGGCTGATTGATTTGGAGTGCTTTTTGCTATCTGGCCTCAAGGCCAAGGACACCGTCACCCCTGAGATGGCCTTCATGTTTGGAGAGCGCACCCGCTCGGTGATTGACTATCCCGTGGGCGGCAGTGGGGCGATCGCCCATGCGTTAGCCACGGGCCTAGAGAAATGGGGCGGCACTCTGAAGCTAAATGCCCATGTAGAAACCATTAACGTTCGTGACAATCAGGCGGTGGGGGTGACGCTCCGTTCGGGCGACGTGATTCATGCCCCGGTGGTGATTTCGAACGCTACTGTCTGGGATACCCTCACTCACCTCCTGCGTCCTGATGACGTGCCTGCGGCTTTTCGTCAGCGGGCTCTGGCAACGCCAGCCGTCGAAAGCTTTATGCATCTGCATTTGGGGATTCGCTCAGAGGGACTGGACGGACTGACGGGACACCATGTGGTGGTGCATGATGCTGCCAAAGACATCACCGTGCCTGGAAACACCTGCATGATCTCGATTCCGTCTGTGTGGGATGCGAATCTTGCGCCAGAGGGGCACCATGTTGTTCACGCCTACACGCTAGAGGCATTCGACGGGTGGCACAACGATGCGGGGTATGGCGATCGCAAACGTCTAAAAGCCGCCCCCCTCTTTCGAGCCCTTGAAAAAGTGATTCCTGATGTGGGCGATCGCATCACCCTTGAACTCATCGGCTCACCGCTCACCCACGCGCGATTTCTGCGTCGATACAAAGGCACGTATGGTCCGGCGATCGCCGCTGGCAACGGCATGTTTCCCGGATGTCGAACCCCGATTAACGGACTGTATCGCGTCGGCGACAGCACCCTGCCGGGCATCGGCGTTCCTGCTGTGGCCGCATCGGGCATTCTCTGTGCGAATACCCTTGTCGAACCAAAGCAAATCAAACAGTTACTCAATCACCTCAAGCTGTAAGGCGATCGCTTTCCTCAGTGATGTGTGAATCAGTGATGTGTGAAATAACGTGTGAGATTGATGTGTGAAATTGATGTGTGACATAGCGCGTGAGATGGCTCTCCTATCATGTTCTTTTCATCTACATGATTTAAAGTCTGCACGACATTAATTTTGGTCGTCATCTAGGCTACTCCGGTCACCAGGGCATCTCTATTAACATCCAGTCAATTATTAATTATTCATGATAGCCCTCAGCCCCAACAGCATCGATGCTTACTATCGACATATCAGTCCATATTCTTCACCGTAGACAGAGTATAGAGTCAATATCCTATGGCAGATGTTTTACTCAGTGAGCTAACTAATTCAGACATCGATTGGTTAGCGGAGGCCGGTCAACAGAAGCGATTGCCCAAAGGGACAACCTTCTCCAATGTTGAGGGTGGCGACAAGAATGATTTCTACCTGGTTCTCGATGGTCGGCTGTCTGTTCATGCTTTGGATGCGTCGGGGGCAAGGTCTCAGCACGCATTGAATGCGGTGATGGATCCGGGAGAAATTATCGGGGTTGCAGCGCTGTTTGACATGCCCTTGCCTCGGTTAGCCTTTCAGGCCATCGAAGATACGATTCTCCTTGCGGTTCCGATCCATATGCTTCGCATGAAGCTGAATGGCGATCTGGCGTTTGCAGCGAACTTCTATCGTGCTGTGGACTTGATTTTGTCACTGCGGGTGGAACACCTGATTGAACAGCCTGAGAAGTTGCGGTTTCAGAGTGATCAGAGTGAGCGCGATGTCTTGAATGCGTTTAGCGAATTTCGAGACAGTGATTTGAACTGGCTGGTTCAGGCGGGGCAGGTAGAGCGCTACCGGACAGATGATTTTCTTCTGAAAGCGGGACGCCCTACTGACTCGCTCTACATCATTTTGGATGGAGTTTTCTCCGTTGCTCTACCGGAGAACAAGATTAATCCGCTCGCTCTGTGTTTTGAGTGCCCCATTGAGAACGCATCAAAAATGTCGGTGGTCACGACGATTACAAAGGGAGAAATTGCCGGGGCGATGGCCTTCTTAGATGCTCGTCCTCTTCCTGTAACCATTCGAGCGACGCGAGATTCCTTGGTGTTGTCGGTTTCTCGCTCAAAGTTTAATCTTCACATTCAGCAAGACTTGGGGTTTGCCACCCGGTTTTATCGCATCCTTGGGCCACAACTGTTAGCCTTGTCGCTGATTGCCATGGAGCTTCAGGGGGTAGGAGCCAAATCAACCGCTCAAGCCAGCGATGAACTGGAGTTTGAAGGAGAACTGGATCTGGATGCACTCCAGCGGATGTCCAGTGGTGCGAATCGGTTTAACTGGATGCTGCATCACTTGGGGGTGAGTGTTTCTTAAGTTCTCAGTGTTATCTCATCGAAACATTCGCCTCCGCTTTCATAATGATGGGAAATTGACAACCATTCGACAGTCGCTCGTTCAAGCAAAGGTCGGAGTCAGACATAAGGGATGGCGATCGCCCTATCTAAATCGCTCTATCTAAGTCGGTTTTATCTAAATAGTTTTTATTAAGTCGTTTTTTCTAAATTGCTTGAATCATTCTCAAGTTGAATTGTTGTCAACATTTCTAGCTGTGTTACCCCTTGTTTTGCTAGTTGTATGTTGTCCCGATATTAATGTGTAACGAACGCTATGAACGCTGATCAAAAAAACGATCGGAATAGCCTGTTCCGAAAAGAATCGCTGGAGAGGCTGTCATCACCTGAGCAACTCGATCAGCTCATGCAGATTGTGACACCGAAAAGCTGGCTCCCGTTGGGAGCGTTGGGGGTACTGATTTTCGCAGGCTTAGTTTGGAGTGTGGTGGGGCGCATTCCCATCACGGTGACGGGCGAAGGACTGTTGGTGCAGTCCGATGATGGTTCTGGCGAGTTGATCGGCGTCACCTATTTCGCGAAAGCGGATGGCGATCGCATTCAACCGGGGATGGACATTCTGCTGTTGCCGTCCGGTATTTCTAGAGAAACAGGCGGCATTCGAGGACGGGTTGAGACCGTTGCCGAATCCCCCTTTCAGACCCTGGATGATATTCGCGCAGTGAAGGAGTCGGGGGGATCGCCACTGCAAGAAACGCTGATTGAAGTGATTGCCGACCTCAACACCGATGATACGACCATGAGCGGGCTAGAAATGTCGTCACCAAGTGGTGCCCAAATGGAAATTCCTGCGGGCAAAACCGTCAACGCACGGGTCACCGTCGAGCAGCGGGCTCCCATTGCCTTTGTTTTTCCGTTTATTGACCCCTAATCCCCACTCCCTACTCCCCACTCCCCACTCCCCACTCCCTACCGTCAAAACTATCGGCACCACCCAGCCATCCGCCTTATCACTATTCTCTTCTTTCCTCACCCTTGCGTACTGCCATGATGCTGATTCACCCAATCGAGGTTCTGCGACGCGCGCTCCAGAAAAAGCGATCGCGAGTTCGCACGCCAACGGTACTCCAAATGGAAGCGGTCGAATGTGGGGCGGCTGCGTTGGGCATGGTGCTGGGCTATTACGGACGCATTGTTCCGCTGGCGGAGCTGCGTCAATCCTGTAACGTCTCACGAGATGGGGTGACCGCTGCGAATGTGCTGCGTGCGGCGCGGCGCTATAAACTCACGGCCAAGGGCTACAAGAAGTCCCTTGAGAGTCTATCGGAGTTTCAGCCACCGTTCATCGTCTTCTGGCACTTCAATCACTTTTTAACCGTTGACGGGTTTGGCAAAGATGAGGTTTATCTCAACGATCCGGCGGCGGGTCCCCGAACCGTCACTCTAGAAGAATTTGACGAAGGCTACACGGGCATTGTGCTGGTGATGGAGCCCAGCGATGAATTTGAACCCGGTGGAGAAAAGCCCAGTGTTGTCAACGCGCTCAAGAGTCGGTTGATGGGCTCGATTGGAGCGCTGCTCTACTGCGTGATTGCTGGATTCCTGCTGGTGATTCCCAACTTGGCGCTGCCTGCGTTTAGCCAGATCTTTATTGACAACATTCTGCTTGAAGGACGAACGACGTGGTTGCCCTTCATTCTGGGGGGCATGATCGCGGTTGTGATTCTCCAGGGGATGCTGACGCTGCTGCAACTGCGGTTTCTCAGAGCGCTACGCATTAAGCTGGCTGTCAGTTTATCGAGCAAGTTTATCTGGCATGTGTTGCGGTTGCCAGTGAGTTTCTACGCCCAGCGATTTTCAGGCGAAATCAGCAGCCGGGTGCGGCTCAACAGCGAAGTGGCGGCGGTGTTGTCGGGGCGGCTCACGATTACGGTGATTAGCTCGGTGATGGTGGTGTTTTATGCGATCGCCATGTTCTACTACGACGTGACGATGACGCTGATTGTGATTGCGTTTGCAGCCATTAACGTCATCACCTTGCAGTGGGTGTCGCGACGACGGGTCGATGCCAATCTTCGACTCGCCCAGGAATATGGGAAGGCGGCGGGGGTGGCGATCGCCGGACTCCAAAGCATGGAAACCCTGAAGGCGTCGGGCATTGAATCAGATTTCTTTGCTCGCTGGGCGGGCTATTACACCAAAGCGGTCAACGCTCAACAAGGGTTGGGGATGCTCAATCGGGTCTTAGGCGTTCTGCCCTCGCTTCTTTCGGCTCTGGCCAGTCTCTCGCTATTGGTGATTGGCGGGTTCCGCATTTTGAATGGTGACCTGACCATCGGTATGCTAATCGCGTTTCAGCTCCTCATGCAGAGTTTCCAAGCTCCCGTCAATCGTCTGGTTCAGTTTGGTAGCACCCTTCAGACCTTGCAGGGTAGTCTTCAGCGCCTGGATGATGTGCTGGGAAATGAAGTGGACAGCGAGCTGCATCCGAGAGAACTCCCTCATGAACACAAATCTCTGTTACTCAATCCTCCGTTGGCCTCTCCCGTGGCTTCTCCCCTCAAGGGAGTGTCACCGCTCAAACATCCCCGCTTGCATGGGTATATCGAGCTAAAGGACGTGACCTTTGGCTACAGCACCGCCACTGATCCCTTAATCAAAGACTTGAATCTGACCATCACGCCAGGGCAGCGGATTGCTTTTGTGGGAGGCAGCGGGTCGGGAAAGTCCACGGTAGCGAAGCTGGTGGCGGGACTCTACAAGCCGTGGTCTGGTGACATTTTGTTGGATGGAATTCCCCGTTCACAGGTGCCGCGATCGCTCATCACCAATTCTGTGGCGGTGGTTGAGCAAGATATTCTGCTGTTTGCCGGAACCATTCGAGACAACTTGACCCTGTGGGACACGACCGTCCCCGATGCAGACATCCGTCGCGCATGCCAGGACGCTGCCATTGAAGATGTGATTCTGTCCATCCCCTTCGGCTACGATGCAGAACTCCTCGAAGGAGCCACAAACCTCAGCGGCGGACAACGGCAACGGCTAGAAATCGCGCGGGCACTGGTGAATAATCCCTCCATTCTAATCATGGATGAAGCCACCAGCGCCCTGGATACGGAGACTGAGAAAATCATCGACCTCAACCTTCGGCGACGGGGCTGCACCTGTCTGATTGTGGCGCATCGACTCAGCACCATTCGTGACAGCGATGAAATCATCGTGCTGGAGTACGGCAAGGTGGTGCAGCGGGGCACCCATGATGAGCTGTGGGCTCAGGGCGGATACTATGCCGAACTGCTGCAAAGCGAAGGTGGAACATTATCTAAAGCAGTGAACTAAGGCGGTGAACTGAGAAGGTGAACTGAGGCGGTGTAACTCAAGCAGTCAAGGATGATTTGTTTCTATGAAAACGACTCTCATCACGAGTGATTCCATCTCAGCGGATATGGAGGTTCATCACGTTCAAGGGAACGAACCCATTCTGCTGAACAATCCCAACATTGCGTGGCGGGTGAAGCAGGGGGCGATCGCCATTTTTGCGGTTCATGTGCGCAACGGCGTCCCTGAAGGTGAACGTCGCTATCTCTTTTCGGTGGATACGGGCGGTACTCTGTTTGGCTATCCCACGGATGATGAGACCGAGCATTTGGGACTGATTGCGGTGGCCTTGGAACCGAGTGAGCTTCAGCCTGTGGATTTAGACTACAACGGCCCAGAACCGGACCTCGCCACCCTGAAAGCGTGGGTTGACCCCTGGATTCAGCAAATAGGCACCATTCGGGGATGGCCGAAGATGAGAAAGGTGAACAAGCCCCCCGAAACGAATTATGTGTCGATGATGTCGGGTGAAGTCTGCGTTCCCAAGGAGAACCAAGTGCTGTGGGTGCGCATGCAGGAAGGCACCACGTTTTGGATGGGTGACGAACGATTTCCCATTACCGACTGGCATGGCTGTTTTCCCATTGGTCACGCCACCTGTTTGCGTGCGGACAAAAACGTTCAATTCTTCGCCCGTGAGACCGATCGCGTCAAGAGCAAGGTCATCATTGTCAAAGGCATTGCTCAGCTCCATCGCTACTTTTTGGCCTACATTCAGCAGTTGGAAGAAGAAGAATTGAAGGCCACCGCACAGCGATTTCAGCAGCGCCAGGCCCTGAACCAGCGCGTCACGGACACTACCATCCAAAGCCTCGCCACGGTGCTGAAGGTAGAAGAGGATGACTATTTGCGGGTTGACGAACCGCTGCTGGTTGCGGCAGGAGCGGTGGGCAAAGTCCTCGGGGTGAACATCAATCCTCCCATGGAGTCAGAGAATGCCACTCGCGTCAAGGAACCGCTGGAGGCGATCGCCCGTGCCTCCCGCCTGCGGATGCGCAGCATTCTGCTAAGACAAGGCTGGTGGAAAAAAGATGGAGGGCCGATTCTAGCCTACACCCGCGACAATCACTCCCCCGTTGCGCTATTGCCGACCGAAGACGGGCAATACGAGTTGTTTGATCCCGTTCAAGCAAAACTCGCACCCTCGCCGCTGAATGGAGCCTCCCGCAATGGCTCATCTCCGACAATGAGTCAGAATGGCGGACGAAGTGCTGCCGTTCCTCATCAAGAAGACGTTCCGTCCAGAACGCAAATCCAGCTCAGCACCCGGATGCAGTCCACCACCAAAATTCAGCCTGATTCGGCGTCGCACCGTCTTCTTAACGGAACGAACGGACGGGTTCGCGTGACGGCAGAAGTGGCTCAGATTCTGGAGCCTGTGGCCTATATCTTTTATCGTCCCCTACCGGATGGCAAGCTCTCGGCGCTTGATTTGCTGAAGTTTACCTTTCAGGGGCGGCGCAAAGACCTGGTGATGTTGCTCATCACTGGAATTGCGGCCACGCTGATGGGCATGGTGGTGCCTCAAGCGACGGCTGTTCTGGTGGACACGGCCATTCCCTTTGGCGATGGGAGTCTCATCAGTCAAATGGGGGTGGGTTTGTTGGCGGCGGCTTTTGGGGGAGCAGCGTTTCAACTGGCGCAGGCGATCGCCACCATGCGTCTCGAAACCGTGTCAGACACCTCCCTTCAAGCAGCAGTTTGGGATCGGTTGCTGAAGCTGCGCACCACCTTCTTTCGTCAGTATTCCATTGGCGATCTCAGTTCCCGCGTGTCAGGCATCTCAGCCATCCGCCGAACCCTCAGCGGCACCGCTCTACAGTCTATCTTTTCTGGATTTTTCGCCTTACTCAACCTCGGGCTACTGTTTTACTACAGTGCCAGTCTGGCGTTACTTGCCCTCGGGGTTGCCCTACTGGTGATGGGCTTTACGGTGGTGACGGGGGTCATGCTAGTTCGCCGCCACAAGCCGCTACTGGCCATGGAAGGCGAACTCTACGGCCTCATCGTTCAGTTGGTGAACGGCGTCCCCAAGCTCCGCATCGCTGGTGCAGAAGAACGCGCCTTTGCCTTTTGGGGACAGAAATACGTCCAGCAGCTCCGGCTCCTGCTCAGCACCCAACAGCTTGAGGATGCGATTTCTGTGTTCAACACCGTGATTCCTGTCTTAACAACCGTTGCGTTGTTTTGGGTCGCCAGTGGGCTCATCACCTCCTCTAGCCTTGGGTCAGGACTCACCACCGGAAGTTTCTTAGCGTTTAATGTCGCCTATGGCACCTTCATCGGTGGAGCAGCCAGCTTGAGCAACAGCATTCTAGATGTGTTGGAGATCGTCCCCATTTGGCAGCGATCGCTCCCCATTCTGCAAGCGGAACCCGAAGTGGATAACGACAAAGCCGACCCCGGTCGCTTAACGGGACGCATCAAAGTGGATCATGCCACTTTCCGCTATCGCGAAGACGGGCCACTGATTCTCGATGATGTCACCATCGAAACCAATCCGGGCGAATTCATTGCCCTGGTCGGCCCCTCCGGGTCTGGTAAATCCACCATTTTCCGGCTCCTGCTTGGCTTTGAAACACCCCAATCTGGAACCGTTTACTTCGACGGTCAAGAACTTTCTGGACTCGACATCTCAGCGGTGCGACGCCAACTGGGGGTTGTCCTGCAAAACGGTCGCATCAGTGCAGGCACCATCTTCGAGAACATCGCAGGTGGTGCGCTGATTTCCATTGACGAAGCCTGGGACGCCGCAGAGAGGAGTGGTCTGGCAGGTGATGTTCGCGCCATGCCCATGAACCTCCACACGGTGGTCAGCGAAGGCGGCGGCAACCTCTCTGGAGGTCAGCGCCAGCGACTTGTCATTGCCCGTGCGCTGGTGCTCAAGCCGAAGATCTTGCTGCTCGACGAGGCCACCAGCGCCCTCGATAACCGAACTCAGGCGATCGTCAGTGAAAGCCTCGACCGCATGAATGTGACGCGAATAGTCGTCGCTCACCGACTCAGCACCATTCGTAACGCCGATCGCATTTACGTGCTGGAAGCCGGACGCGTCGTACAATCCGGCAGCTTTGACGAACTATCTAAGCAGGATGGCTTATTTGCACAGCTCATCAAGCGGCAGTTGGCCTAGGTGTAGCTTCGTATACAACTGGGAATGTTCC
>JAYKJC010000196.1:0-3610 GCA_035285885.1 Leptolyngbyaceae cyanobacterium
TGCAGGCCGCTAAAGGTGCCGTATTGCGGCTGTTGACGGAAGCCTATCAAAACCGGGACCAGATTGCGCTGATTCCGTTTCGGGGAGAACAGGCAGAGGTGCTGTTGCCTCCTACCCGTTCCATTTCTGCCGCGAGTCGCCGCCTAGAGCGAATGCCATGCGGGGGTGGGTCTCCCTTGGCGCATGGCCTCACCCAAGCGGTGCGAGTGGGCATGAATGCTAAAAAATCCGGCGACGTGGGGCAGGTGGTGATTGTGGCAATTACCGATGGTCGGGGCAATATTCCTCTGGCGCGATCGCTCGGTGAACCCATGCCCGACGACGAGAAGCCCGATATCAAAGGAGAACTGCTTGAGATTGCCGGGAAGCTGCGGATGACCGGGTTTGACTTTCTCATCATTGACACAGAACGAAAGTTCGTCTCGACGGGCTTTGCCAAAGAGCTGGCGAAGAACGCAGGCGGCAAGTATTATCACCTGCCCAAAGCTACGGATCAGGCGATCGCCGCCATGGCCAAAGGGGCGATCGCCGACATCAAAACCTAGCATCATCCAGAACTTAGCATCACCCAAAATCCAGAATCATCAATGAGTGAGCGGGTTCAGCTCTGTTACACCAACTGATCCAGCAAAGGTTCGACGGTGGTGCTGGTTTGCGCCGTCCGACAGCGATTTAAGTAAAAAGTGACGACCGTGTCTTGAGGGTTTTGTTCAGCGAGTCGCGTAAAAATGGCTTCGGCTTGGTGGCGATCGCCCGAACAATAAAGCTCAACAGCCGACTCAAATTGAGAACGAGTATCTCGTTTCTGCTGCTGCTGCTCATCATTCTCATGGTCAAAAACTTCAAACACTGCAACGGACTGGGTTTTACCTCTGACCTGCACATGTTCGAGAAACCGATACTGAAAGCGATCGCGGTCATGGAGGTGATGGATGACCGCTTCACTTACAAGAATGTCAGCCCCGTAAACCTTTGTGAGACTTTCCAACCGTGAGGCTAAATTCACCGCATCCGCAATGACTGTGCCCTCCATCCGCTGTTCTTCCCCGATGGTTCCCAGCATTAAGCGACCCCAGTGCAAGCCAATGCCGATGGCAATTCGCTGTCGATCCATCTCAGGATGCTGCTGGTTAATCAGCCGAATCTGTTTCTGCATGGCGATCGCACTCTCCAGGGCATCGTTCACGGACAAGGGGAAGAGCGCCATAATCGCATCCCCAATGTACTTATCGATAAATCCATGGTGGGCACGAATAATGGGGCTTGCTTGACTTAGATAATCATTAATGAAGTCGAAGTTTTCCTGCGGCGTCATTCCCTCGGAAATGGTTGTAAATGACCGAATATCGGAGAACATCACCCCCATTTCTTTCTCGACTTGATCGCCAAGCTGCACGTCGATGATGCTGTCTTTTTCCAGCAGGCTCAGCAAGTCACCAGGAACGAACCGCTCATAGGACAGGTTGATCAGCGACAGGTTCAGGTGAGACTTAATGCGTGCGAGCAGTTCACACTTTGAGAAAGGCTTAACGAGATAATCATTCGCACCACAGGCAAATCCTTCTAACAAATCAGTGATTCGATTTTTAGCGGTCAGCATGATGATGGGTAACTGACTCGCTAAAAAGGTTTGGCGAATCTTCTGCGCGACCTCATATCCGGTGAGCTGTGGCATCATCACGTCGAGCAACACCAGATTCGGACGCAATCCTTGTTCGATGAGGGCGATCGCCTCCATCCCATCCTTAGCTTGATACACCTGATAGTGTTCTAACGATAAGCTGTTGAAAAGAACCTGTAAGTTAATCGGTTCATCATCCACAATCAGCACCTTAATCGTTTCGTTAATGGATGCGTCATGGCTATCCCCGTCAACGGTCGGCATCTCCGATTCCGGGAACTGGGAGACATCCTCAACGTCAGAACTCAGGGATATTTTGGCAGGTAAGACTTCGACTGGATTCGGCAACGTTTGATCGACAGTAATGGGTAAGGTAAAGCTAAAGGTAGAACCTTCACCGGGTGTTGACTCAACCCAAATCTTACCTCCCTGCAATTCCACTAACCGTTTGGTGATGGTTAAGCCCAGTCCCGTTCCTCCAAAGCGACGAGCCGTAGATCCGTCTCCCTGTTCAAAGGATTCAAAAATTCGCTCATACTGTTCAGGTTGAATACCGATGCCTGTATCCGCCACGCTGATTATCAGGTAGTTAGAGGGGCGATCGCCCAATTCCTCTTGAGTTGACTCGGCCTCCTCCAAGTCTTGAACACACTCCTGAACACACTCTTGAACATACTCTTGAACGCGAATCTCGACCTGTCCCGCCTCTGTAAACTTCAACGCATTGCCAATCAAGTTATGAAGAATTTGCTGAACCCGATTTTCATCCGCGTAGACCAGGGGTAAATTATCGTTCGGCACATAGGTAAGGTCAATATCTCGCTGCTGAATAAACGGCTGCGAAAGCGCAATCACAACCTTAATGATGGACTGAACATCGAGAGGACGGAGCTGCAACTCAATTTTGTCATGCTTCAGCTTCGAAAAATCGAGGAGGTCATTCACCAGCGTGGTTAATCGCCTGCCGCTGGTGACGATCAGTCGCAGGTTGTCTTCCATCGTTTTGGACAATGGCCCAGCAATGCCATCCATCAAACTTTCTGCAATACCGATGATGCCGTGCATGGGAGTCCTCAACTCATGGGAGGTGTTGGCTAGAAAATCATCCTTAAGCTGATCGAGCGTCTGTAAATCTCGATTTTTGGTCGCCAGTTCTTGAAAGGATCGTTTGAGCTGGCTTGCCATGCTGTTAAACGCATTGGCCAAAACCCCCAATTCATCATTGGAATTAAGGGTGACCTCTTGCTCAAGGTCGCCGCTGGCGATCGCCGCTGCCGCTTCCGTTAATCGACTCACTGGACGAACAATTTGAGCCGCGACCATCCACGTGGCCAACACCACAAACACCAGCACCAGCAGAATGATAAACAGCGCAAACATCGAAAATCGATGGGCTTTTGCCAGTAAGCCTTGCTCCGTTCGCTGCACCAAAATGCCCCACCCCGCTCCAGGAACTGTCTTTGTGTACGAGGTCCATTCCACCCCTTGGGCATCTGTAAATCGACTAAACCCCATCTGCCCTCGCCGCAAATTTTGAATTGGAGTGTAATCGCTCAAGTTTTGAATATCGGCGTCATTCTTTGTATCTAGCATGGCCTGAAGTGCAGGCGGAAGGGTTTCTAGATTAGAGTGGGCCAGCAAATTGTTGTCACTGTCCACCACAATGGCAATGCCCCCTTTATCAAACGTCAACTCACTCACCCGCTGAGTAACGCTGTCGAGCGCGGTGGATAAGGCAATCACCCCCACAATATTCTGCTGTTCGTCTCGGATAGGGGCAGAAAAGCTAACAGAAGGTTTTCCGGACGTCCGTCCCATTAAGATTTGCCGAGGAGCCGCCGATCCGGCCATGGCCTCACGAAAGTAAATGCGATCGCGATAGTCTGTCAGGTCTTTATCGTCGCTACGGGCAAGATTCACTCCATCCGCCCCCAGGGTATGAAGCAAATAAATTTCGTCATAGACCTGTTCCGCCTGTTCAAGCGCATC
>JAYKJC010000197.1:0-5359 GCA_035285885.1 Leptolyngbyaceae cyanobacterium
AGAACATTTTCTACACGGGTGCGGCTCCCAACCAGCAGATCGAGCCTGCGGTTGAGTGGTTGCTTGAGAACAAGGGAACTCAGTTCTTCTTGGTCGGCTCTGACTATGTCTTCCCTCGTACAGCAAACACCATCATTAAAGAGCAGCTCAAGGCTCTGGGTGGTGAGACCGTTGGAGAGGACTACTTGCCTCTCGGCAACACTGAGGTTACTCCCATCATCACCAAGATCAAGGCAGCTTTACCGGATGGCGGTGTGATTTTCAATAGCTTGAACGGGGACAGCAACGTGGCTCTCTTCAAGCAGATGCAGGGTGCGGGCATGAGCCCTGAGCAGTACCCTGTCATGTCGGTTTCCATCGCTGAAGAGGAAGTTCGTCAGATTGGTAAGGAATTTCTCATCGGTCATTATGCTGCCTGGAACTATTTCCAGACGGTTGAAACCCCTGAGAACGAGAAGTGGGTCGCTGACTTTAAGGCTGAGTATGGTGAAGAGCGCGTGACCAACGACCCCATGGAAGCTGCTTACATCATGGTGTATATCTGGAAGCAAGCGGTTGAAGCGGCTGGAACGACTGATATTCCTGCGGTTCGTGAAGCAGCTTACGGTCAAGAGTTTGCGGCTCCAGAAGGTCCCGTAACCATGAACAGCAACCACCACCTGTCGAAGACGGTGCGAATTGGACAGGTTCGGGATGACGGTCTGTTTGAGATTGTTAGCTCCACAGACGGCCCCATCGATCCAGTGCCCTGGAACCAGTACGTTCCTGAGACGAAGGGATTTGCCTGTGACTGGTCTGATCCTGAGAAGGGCGGTAAGTACGAAGCTTAAGTTTTGAAGGATTCAGCGGATTGGGTAGGTGCGGGTATTCTATTTTCCCGCATCTACGTGAAAGGCATATGAATCTCAGTGTTTAGCGTTGGTGATGTAACGAATGGGAGGGGCGATCGCTTGATTGCTGCCTCCTTTTTTATAGGCTTTCACGGAAGAATTCACATAAGTTTACGAAGCAACAAACCGTTCATGGTGAACATCTGCAAAAGGATGGATGACGGATGATAGCGACCAATGAATAGGAGCGACACGTGATAGAAGGACTGCTGAGCGGACTATTTAACGGAATAAGTATTGGCGCAGTGCTGCTGATTGTGGCACTGGGGCTCGCTATTGTATTTGGTCTAATGGGCGTGATCAACTTGGCTCATGGCGAGTTGATGATGCTCGGTGCATACACCACCTATGTGGTGCAAAACGGCTTCAAGCTCATGGGCGAATCCGTGCAGGACTACTACATTTGGGCTGCTCTGCCGCTGTCGTTTATTGTGGCGGCTCTCGTGGGCTTTGCCCTTGAACGATTGGTGATTCGATATTTGTATGGTCGTCCCCTAGAGACCTTGCTGGCAACATGGGGCGTCAGCCTCATCCTGATTCAGTACGTCCGTAGCGTCAATACAGCGATGATGGCAGGTATCATCATTTTTTGTGTGGCATTTTGGGGCGGTAAAGTCCTCCTGAGTCGCATGGGCAGTCATTCCCTATGGCGTTGGGGAACCACAGTATTAGCGCTGCTTTCAGGGGCGATCGCCCTCGTCGCAGGCATTCTTCTCAACAAGACCGGAGCAGACTTTTGGGCGAAGCCCTGGTTTACAGCCCGAAATGTTGACGTAACAGCACCGGCCTGGCTTCGGGGTGGGATTTCGATTACCAGCACTTTTCAGCTTCCCAGTGCCCGACTCTTTATCATTGCGCTGACCGTTGTTTGTCTCATTGCTATTTATTGGTTCTTGCAAAAGTCCATTTGGGGATTGCGCATTCGCGCAGTTACCCAAAACCGCCAGATGAGCGCCTGTTTAGGCATTCCGACTGGGTATGTGGATGCTTTGACGTTTGCGTTAGGGTCTGGCCTTGCGGGCATCGCGGGCTTTGCGGTCACATTCCTTGGGTCCGTTGGTCCGAACCTTGGCTCAAACTACATTGTGGACGCTTTTATGGTCGTGGTCGTGGGCGGCGTCGGTAAGATTGTGGGAAGTGTTGTCGCTGCTATGGTGATTGGTATCATCACCTATCTCGTTGGCTCTGGAACGCTTGCGCTGATTGTGACCTGGCAGCCCCTTGTTGATTTCTTTACCTTCTTTGCGACCACAAGCATGGCGAAGGTGATGGTATTTGTGCTGATTATTGCTTTCCTCCAGGTTCGTCCTGCTGGCATCTTCCCCCAGAAGGGACGAATGGTCGATGCGTAGAGATTCGTTCTTTCAACCCTATCCAGATCGGTGCTTATTCTCCAGATCAGTGCTTATCGCTTCTTCTGACCCTCGGTAAATCGATATTGAATCATGACAGTAGACACTTCACTTCCACCCACCAATGGCACAGCTCCTGTCAAAAAGACGGGTAAGAAACGAAAACTCGCCACTGAAGCAGTGATTATCGGAGCGATCGCCCTTATCTTTATCGTCGGTGCGCCACTGGTTCTGAGCGACTTTCGACTCAATCTTTTAGGACGGTTCTTGTCTCTCGTCATCGTCGCCTTGGGAATCGACCTCATCTGGGGATTCACTGGACTACTGAGCCTGGGACACGGTATTTTCTTTGCCCTCGGTGGCTATGCCCTTGCCATGCACCTGAACCTCCAATTACCGGAGGGACAGATTCCTGAATTTTTTGGACTCTATGGGGTAGCCGAATTGCCCTGGTTTTGGACGCCATTTTACTCGTTTCCATTTACCGTGGTGGCCATCTTTGTGATTCCGGGAATCGTTGCTGGCTTACTCGGCTATCTGGTCTTCCGTAACCGGATTCGGGGCGTTTACTTCTCGATTTTGACTCAAGCGGCTCTGGTCGTCTTCTTTAACTTTTTCAATGGCCAGCAAAAGCTCATCAACGGAACGAATGGCCTGAAGACCGATACGGAAGAAATTTTCGGAGTCTTGGCCAGTTCTGACGAAGCGCGGCTTGGCTTCTATATTGTGACTGTGCTTATGCTTGTCGGTGGCTATGTCGTCTGCCGATGGCTCACCAGTGGGCGCTTCGGACGGTTGCTGATGGCGATCCGCGACGACGAAACTCGGGTTCGGTTCACAGGATATGATCCCACCGGATTCAAGGTGTTTGTGTTTGTCGTATCAGGGGCGTTAGCGGGAGTCTCTGGAGCGCTATACACCGTGCAATCTGGAATTATTACCCCCAACGCGATGGAAGTGGCTTTCTCCATTGAGATGGTGATTTGGGTCGCCGTGGGCGGGCGCGCCACAATTGTAGGAGCGGTGATCGGAACGCTGATTGTTCGCTGGGGGCGAACCATCCTGAGTGAGCAATTTCCTGAAATTTGGCTCTTTTTCCTCGGTGCCCTGTATCTGATTGTGGTCACCGTTTTGCCGAATGGAATTGTGGGTTGGCTGCGCCATCAGGCGGCTGGACAACTTCGGAGTGTGTTTGGGCGATCGCAACCTGTGGCCACCTATCCCAGCCTGGAATTTGACCCCGATGTCAAACAGGAAAAAGAAGCCCTGCAATCATCATCGACGAAGGAAGGTTAGCCGTGGCAGCAAACATTTTAGACATTGACAATCTGACCGTTAGCTTCGACGGGTTCAAGGCGCTGAACGATCTCAACTTTCACATGAATGAGGGAGAACTGCGCGTCATTATCGGCCCCAATGGAGCAGGTAAGACGACCTTCCTGGATGTAATTACGGGAAAGGTTCAGCCCACGGAAGGACACGCCCGGTTCAAAGGTAAGAATCTGAGTCGCCGATCTGAAGATGCGATCGCCCGTCTCGGCATTGGGCGAAAGTTTCAGACTCCTCGGGTATACCTCAACCTGACTCCGCGAGAAAATCTGGAGCTGACCTGTAACCGCACCAAGACTGTATGGAGTACGCTATTCAAGCCCACGCCATCGGCTGAGCGCCGCACCGTGAGCGGGCTGCTCGAAACCATTGGACTCGTGACTAAAGCCGATATTCCATCGGCACTGTTGTCCCACGGAGAAAAGCAGTGGCTTGAGATCGGCATGCTGGTGGCTCAATCCCCCGATCTGTTGCTGGTGGATGAACCTGTGGCAGGCATGACCGACGAAGAAACCGAACGCACTGGGGAACTGCTCATCGCGTTGGCGGAAAGCCATTCGGTGATTGTGATTGAGCACGACATGGAATTCGTACGCCAGATTGCTCGACAAGTCACTGTGCTCCATCAAGGCAGCGTGCTGTGCGAAGGCACCATGGATCAAGTACAGAACGATCCTCGTGTGATTGAAGTGTATCTGGGACAAGCTCCCACCCTCACGGCTGAACAGATGACCATCCTTCGAGTCGCGGCGGCAATGGCTTGGGCTGACAAAAACTTTGCCCCGGTTCAGCAAGACGTGATTCTGTCACGGCTGAGTCGTCATTTTGCCCCCGATCCGGAATTTCAAGACGAGCTGAAACAAGAACTGCGAGACTATCTGGCGAAAGACATTCCCCTTGAAGATCTGGTTCCTCAGCTAAAAGCCAAAGAAGATAAAGAGATGGCGTTGACGTTGGGCTACGAAGTCATTGTTTCCAATGGAATCAACGAGAAAGAAGCCGTCGTCTACCAGCACCTGGTTGACTTGCTGGGGCTACCCCCAGAACGGGTGACTCAACTAGAAACAGACGTTCGCGCAAGTATGAACTAGCCAACCCTTCTAGATTTAGAATGATGAGCTTTAATTGACCGATTCTGACTTTGAATGAGTACTACTTTGTCGGGTGCCCTATAGCCCTAGTGCTTGGACTTAGAATACTGACTTACAAGAGAAGACTAAACACTCAAAATTGAAAGCTAGATTCTAAAGGTTCTGACATGAGAGGTTCTTCTCGCTTGATTCGGTGCGTTACGCTAGCGCTAACGCACCCTACGCGAACAACGCGAACAACGCGAACAACCTGATGGGGGAGGACAGCTCAAATCGGAAGTCTAGAGCTAGAAGCTCAGAATTGAATCTCGACACTCAAAAGCAAAGACTCATCACTAAAATCCAAACTCAAAAATCCAAATTCCAAACTCCAAACTGCCATGACCCATTCTGAATCTGCCACTGCTACCCTGAATCCGCCTACCCATCAAACCTTGCTCCACATTACGGGGTTGAACGTCTACTACGGTGAAAGCCACATTCTGCGCGATGTGGATCTGAGCGTTCCTACAGGAAAAATGGTGTGTTTAATCGGGCGCAACGGCGTCGGCAAGACCACGATGCTGAAAACCATCATGGGTCTCCTTCAGGCGCGGCGCGGCATCATTGAATATGACGGAAAGCCGATTAACAGTCGAACCACAGACCAGCGGGCGCGGATGGGCATTGGCTATGTGCCCCAGGGGCGTGAAATTAT
>JAYKJC010000198.1:0-10099 GCA_035285885.1 Leptolyngbyaceae cyanobacterium
TGTATGGCCATGCGGATAATCAGTCTGAGCAGTTGATTAGCCGACAGTTTCTCAAAGGGCCGAACATGTATGGGCAAGACCTGAACCATCAGTTGCCGATGGTGCGGGCGATTCTCTTAGAAATGCACCGCCGCAAGCTGAATGCCGGAGCCGATGGCATTCGAGTCGATGGGGGGCAGGATTTCCGCTTCTTCAACCCCCTGACGGGCCTGGTGCAGCAGGATGATGCTTATCTTCTGGAAATGAGTAATGTGGTTCAGGAAATTGGTGGCTATCAGCGCACGGTCTTTACGATCTTTGAGGATGGTCGGCCCTGGCCTCAAGAAGGCTGGGAAGAAAGCTCGACCTATCGCGATTTGATTGAGCTACAGCCCGATTCTTACCAGTGGGGGCCGCTGATTTTTGCCCACAACACGCCTGCCTTGCGGGGATTCTGGGATCTCAAGTGGCGACGGGTCACAGAAGTGATGACGATGGGCGATCGCTGGATCACCGGATGCGCCAACCATGACACCGTGCGTCGGGGAACCCAGGTGGCACAAGACAAGCCCATCAACTGGAATCTGGGCAAAACCCTGCCCGAAGTGCTCAACAACGCCTACGACAACCCAGCGGTGAAGCTGTGGGTCTATGGCTTTAGTCCGGGTCTGCCCATGGATTTCATCAACGCACTGACGCATTCGGCCTGGGGATTTTTCCGCAATACCGATGATCGCTACGGCGTGAAAGTTATGTCAGAAGAAATCGGGTTTCTTGACTGGCAAATGACCGACGACATCTATGCCGAAGCCGAGGCGTTTAAGCGCATTAAAGGGTTAGGGTTCAACAGTCTCGATAATCTGCGACAGTTTTGTAAGGCGATCGCCTACGCCATGGAACATAGCTCCTATGATCTGGAAATGGTGTCGCAAATCTGTCACCGCTGTCTGGGCGATGATCCCACCCAATGTGACATCCCCTCGATTGAAGAACTAGAGTTTTCAGAACGTCCGGAGTTTATGAACAATCTCGACGTTCTCAGCCTCAAAAAATTTGCACGGGCCTACATGGAAGACATGCATGACCTGAGCAATGTCAAACACCGCATGGGTCAGGTCGATCCCGTTCGTGCCAAGTTTAACGAGCAGCTTCGCCGCTATCGCCTCGCCCACCCCTGGGTGCGCGAAAACCTGCAAGGACTTGACCGCTTTAATCGAGTCAGCGACGACGGCTATACCGTGTTTTACGGGCTACGCACTCAGCCCCTACCAGAGTCAGGAGATATGCCTTCTTCTGCGTTAGAAAACGGACATTCCCCCGAGTCATTGGCGATGGTGACTCACATGGGAGGCGACCCCGTTGATGTGGCGTTGGCCGACTGGCTTCAGCTTGATTTGAGTGAGTGGCAAGTGGCGATCGCCACTCCAGGACTCGACCTTCCAGATGACTTATCTGAAGTGCGCGTCTTCACCCTGGAAGATAGCCAGGGCGTCCTTCTAGAGAAGAAGCGAAACTAACATCAACACATCAACCATCAACCATAAAGCAGGGGGTGAGCGTGCATTGCGCACTCACCCCCTGCTTTAAATTACGTGCTTTAATACGTGCTTTAAACGATGTAGAACGGCTGATAGGTCGGTTCTACCAAGAGGGTGATGCCGCTCATTCCAACGACGCGCACGGGCGTCCCCGGAAGTAGGATTAATGGGCGATCGCACCGCGCAGGCCACCACGAGCCATCCATATAGACCCGCCCCTCTTGACCGGGCGCAATGCCTTGTTCAACCCGTGCTTCCCTGTTGACATACGCTTTCCGAATGGAGGTGAGAGAGGGTGCAGGACGAGTATCAAGTCCAAATAAGAGTCGATTAATGAAGGATAATTGCATGGGGCGTTCCTCTAGTTCAGCGGTAAGGGCATTGGAGCAATGGGGCACATGGGCCGAGATTTACAACAAGGAGGGTTTGGGTAAGAATGGGGCGATCGCCCCGCTACAGCACTAAAAGAATCAACCCACCGACCAGAATCCATATCAGAGGATTAGACGACTGACCTTCATCAGAGCAGATATCTTTCCGATAGTTGCAGCTCACGCACGCATATAAACTGCCATGTTGAACGATGGTGGTTTTCTTACATTGAGGGCACGGCATGTGAGGCAGATGGTGTGAGGTAGGCTGGGGCTCAAGTTGATAAACCATTTAAAACTCCCTAATTGAGAAAACACAGCGCCACCCAAACCGGAAATTGTGATTGGGCCTTCTTGAGTGCAACCGACAAAGAGTCAGGGCAGCACTGTGAAGAATCAGAAGTATGCAAACCCTGAGAGGGGGGCTCTTGTCTTCAAGGTGCGAAAGACAACTCTCTGAATTTGCATGTGCTCATCATAAAAACCGAGTGTTTACGAAAACTGGAGTGAAACGTTTCAGAAACACCCAGAAACGACTGCCTAATATTTCTTAATATTCTCTACAGCCTTTATTTGAAGGGTTATTCAAGGCATGTTGCAAAGAAATTTTATGTTTCAGGGAACAAAAATTGAAATCGTGTAGCGACCCCGTGAATCGGTTCTCAGCGAACACGCAGGTCAGCCCAGCTAGCATACACGAAATTTTCGAAAACTGTCGATTGGCGGTAGATTGGCAGCAATTCTCATCCTGGAAATTCAGGGGACAAAACGGTCGCCGCAAGCGACCGTTTTGTCCCCTGAACCGATACACGTGAGCGCCAACAGGGCGCGAAGTCTTTCAAAATGAGAATTGCGGGTAGATTGGTGCAGCAATTCGTGATGCGAAATTCGCCCCTACAAATTGGATGAACTTTACCCTTAGACAAATCTGAAACCCAGCAAAACCCTCCCAACCCCAATGAATTCGTAGTTCATCGTCTGACTTAACAGGTTTGTATCATTTCACTATCCTTCACTCAGTAAATAGTGCTAGCCTTATGGGCATCAGAAGTGTTAGTTGGGTGCAACGACGACAAACGATATGGCAGGTTTACAGCCGCCTCCTCGACAGCTCCGGCTCAAGGAGGAGTTTCATGATGAGATGCATAGGATCATCGACGATCGCTATGGATCATTTCAAAACTGGGAAGATCGCGTCAACATCAGTCGCACAACGCGATGGCGGTTTTTGAGTGGGCGATCGCTATCTTTCAATACCTTCGAGCACCTCTGCGACAGTCTTGGGTATGAGTGGCATGAGATTGGTGAATCAGCCGATGAGTCTGGGCCTCTTGCTTCTGTACGATCGAACGGCACATCACCCTCCATCGATGTCCAGTTCATTCGTGAATCCGTGTCTCCTCGAATTGCGAAGATTTGCGGAACCATCCAATTATTTGGGCAACCTATCCCCATCTCCCGCTACGTTGAGCTGAGCGTGTTCAAGCTCGAAACACTGTTCAATCGTCGGTATGAGTCATTAGCCATGCTGGGCAATGACTTCACCCTCGAAAACTACAACCGAGAGCTTGGAACCATTCGCAACCTGCCCCGCCTGGGCGGCCTAAAAGCAGCTCAAGACTCCTCCTGCATCCTGGTCTACGGCCTACCCGGTTCCGGAAAAACAAGCTACCTGAAATGGCTCGCGACTCAATGTAACGAAGGCAACCTGCATCCTGGCCTGGTTCCCGTTTTCTTACTAGCCCGAAACTTTTCTACTCAACCAGGTCAGTTTGATCTCGCGTCTTGCATCGCTGATTTCTTGGAGCAGTGCGACGTTCCAGATGCCAGCCCAAAAGCATTCCAGCTACTCCAATCGGGAAAAATCATCTTATTTATTGATGGATTGGACGAACTGCCTGAGGAAATTTCAAGATACCACTGCAGAAATATTGCCCAGACTGCAGAACGATACGATCGCTGTCGGTTTATTTTCAGTTGTCGATTGCCGCTCCTTTTGCCGCCATTTCGACAGTTTGAAAAAGTCTTGGTGTATGGGTTCGACAGCACCCAACGGCAAGACTTTGCCAGAGAATGGTTTATGGCCGAGACTGATAATGCGACGGCACTCAACTCATTTCTGCTGCGACTCAAGAGATATAAACCCCTCGGAGAACTCGCGCGGACACCGCTACTGATGGAACTGCTCTGCCGTGTTTTTAATCGGTATCAAGAATTTCCCCCCACTCGGGCCGACTTGTATAGCCTTGGCATTGAAGATCTCTTATATCGAGAACAAGACCTCCCAGCAAACAATCTAATTCGAAGAATCGGTCGAGATGCCATTTGGAATTTTCTGCGCAAAGTCGCAACCGACTTCTTCACAAACAACGAACCCATGGTCTTGTTTGAGCGGCAAGCGGTGCTCAGTCAAGTTGAGCAAATGCTGCTCCCTATCGTGCGGGAAACAGGCAACAACGTATCATCAGAAAATATCCTCGAAGCGATCGAGGTAACATATGGGCTGCTAGTTACTCACTCATACAATTTCTGCTCATTCTCTCACCTTACCTTTCAAGAATATTTCACAGCCGATCATCTGGTTTTGACAGAACAGCATGACGCAGTACTGAACCACGTAACCGATCCAAAATGGCGGTTTGTCATTGAATTAGTCGCAGAACTACTTCCCACTGAAAAACAAGAATCATTCTTTAATCAGTTCAAACAAAAATTGGATGATTTAGTGTTTACCAATCATAAACTGTGTGACTTTGTGCGGTGGGTCGATTGGATGTCGAGACAAGTTTTGGATACGGTTGAAACAACGATTACGCATCGGCAGACCTTACTTCGGGCGTGGTACTTCACCTTCACGCTGAAGGATGTATACGTAACATCGAATGTCGGGCGACAGTCTTCTTTCTTCTTGCTGCCAGACTTTGACATGGCCACCAGCACACTTTCAAATGAATTGTTGACAGTTCATGCCTTGTTTTATCGGGCTTTTCATGCCACTAAAACGAATCGATATCAGGTGTTTGAACGAGCCGTTGCTGAGATCCGAGAATCGATTCAATACAACTTGATGGAAGAAGAAACATTCAAGTTAAAACTACTGAATCAAATTGATGGATGGGTCACTGTTATGCAGAAGCAAAAGGCTCAGTCAAATCATCCTGTTATGTGGTGGGAAAGCTACCGAGAGTATTGGCGAAACCGAATCTCTTCTCTGATGGAGAGCCTTCATGGGCTACGTGCGAACTGGGACTTTTCAGAAGAGGAGGAGCAACAGTTGATTCAGTATTATGTAGCATCTCGATTACTCTCAATTTGCACAATTCGAGCCATGAAGCGATTATCCAGGCAACAGAGTCAGAAACTTACTCAGTCGCTCCTTTCCGTTCCTTCTCAACCACCACCCTCGAATGACGAATTTGTAGGCTATTAATCCAACGGACGTGTTTGCATCCAGTTTGGAGACAATGTGTCCACAAATCACCCTATTGTCTTATCCTTCGAGTCGGGGCATAATCCGAGGTGTTCTATTGAATCAGCAAGAGAGAACACTAATGGCTGAACCCAACATTTTCGATACAAAACCGACAGTAATGACATTAGAACCGGGGACGTATTACTGGTGCTCCTGTGGGCTTTCTGAAAACCAACCCTTCTGTAACGGTGCTCACAAAGGTACAGAGTTCACTCCAACTGCATTTGAAGTGTCGGAAGCGAAGCAGGTAGCGTTGTGTTTATGCAAAAAGACAAGCAATGCTCCCTTCTGTGATGGAACCCATAGTGGGCTATAGTCTCGCTTTAATTCTTTCTATTGAGACAGACGTGATGCTGTTTGTGAGTGACGAATGCTGTTCTCTATCCACAAACAGCGTCAGTTCTGAGACGTGTTGATAGCTTACTTTATTCCTGTGAGGAACGCGATCGCAAGATAAATTCGGCGATCGCCAAATCCACAGGAGTCGTGACCTTCAGATTGGTTTCTTCTCCCTGCACAATGTGAACAGGTAAGCCACACTGCTCAAACAAAGCTGCATCATCCGTGACCATCCAACCTTCTGTGCGTCCTTGCTCATGACATGCCTTGAGTTTAGCGACCTCAAATCCTTGAGGAGTTTGAGCCGCCCAGAGGTTGGATCGATCGGGCGTGCTTTTTATGATGTTTGTGGCTGGAGACACGACTTTAATGGTGTCAGTCACTGGAACAGCCGCAATAAACCCCGCCACCTTTTTCACCGTCTCAGCGCATCGTTCAAATAACCCTGGCGTGGCGAGACACCGGGCCCCATCGTGAATCAACACATGTTGGGCATCGCTGGGGAGGGCTTGCAGTCCGTTATATACCGACTCTTGGCGAGTGGTGCCGCCCTGAATAAACTCGATGGGGGTGGATAGATGGAGGGGGGCGATCGCCTCTTTAAAGTCGGGCCAGTCGATGGGTTGCCCAATTAAGCCAATCCAATTGATGCTGGGTGACGCATCAGCGGCTTTCAAAGTCCAGGCCAAAATGGGCTTGTCGATTAGCGTTAGCAAGAGCTTATTCCGCTGCTCTTTTCGGAGACGGTGCCATTCGTCGGCCATACGTTGACCTTTACCAGCGGCGGGAATGAGTAAGTGCACAATTAATTAGTAAAAGATACGACTGCAAAAGACATGACCGTGAAATCCCGGTGGGGAAACAGACAAAAGTCGCTTTCCTCTGCATGGAATTATTCTATTAAAAATTTGGCTCGTTCTCTAAATGTAAGGATAGCTGGGGGCACGGGCTGTGCCACATCCCTAGCTATCCTTACGGCCATATCATTGCTTATGGTTTCCATCGAGAACCTACCCAACTAAAAAAGAAAACTATATTCACTAAAATTTCATAAATGCACTCAAACAACATCAGTAATTGGACGATTGCACAACGTACACTTAGGCCGTTACGACTGCCATCAATTTTGTATGTACTCGAATCTCTTGCCAGTTAGGGAATTGAATAGAACAATTCCATTCATGAACTAGACAAACCACACTAAATTTTCATCAAATAATATTAATTAAATGTTTAAAACGCGTCCCATACTCTCCCGTGGATGAAATACTATATTGGCAAACGCCCCCAAATCATGCTAGATGTTAGTTACGAGTTAAGTGCAAGTAATCAAAGAATCAAGTGGAAGTTCATTGCTTAAGGAAAAGCATATGAAGCACACTTGATTACTGGTGAATGGAGATTGAGCTTCATGAGTATTGCTTACAAGCTTACTCACTTGCATTTAGAGAATTGAGAGACGAGCTGAGAAAAAGTAGATTCAATTAGATTTGGTTTCATTGAGCTGTTTGGGGTAATTAAGTGGCACTAGCGCTTGCACGTGCCTACGGTTTGGCTTGTCTGTGTGTCCTACAGGCAAAGCGCCAAAAGTCATGCCCCCTGTTTGGAGAAATCAAAGAAGCTTAGGACAATTATCAACTTATGAACGGTCTGAAAGGCAATACTCTTATCGGTGGGGCGATTAGTGCTTAGTGTGCTAATCAGAAGTGCCTGTAGAGAGGTTCCATTGATGTCTTTCAGGATAATTATCAACGTACACACTGTTTGAACGGCAGTGCTCTCAGTAGGTATCGGCAGACTAGTAGCGCCCATTTGACGTGCTAGTCACATGTGCTGTGGAGAGTCTCCCAGGTGTGTTTTGAAGGAGGAGGTCTTCCTTCTACTTTACTTTGCCTCCAGGTCTATTCTGGTCGTGAAATTGTGTGATGCCCAATTAACTGGTCTCGATACCACTCTCCTCGCGGCACGGTTCTTACCTGCGTCGAAGTGTGATGGTGGTATGTTTTGCTGCAACTTCAAGTATGTCTCCAGGCTCATACAGCGGTTTGCAACTTCGTTAAGCTTGAAAATTTCTGTGGGTCGCAAAGTGTGTTCCATAGCCATTCTTAGCAGAGGCGTATAGCGCTATATGGGTTTGTGCTTGTATCGATTCTGATTGAAGAGTGTGTACTGAGCTTTTGAAATAGCATATTCTTATCTTTTCTTGGTGGCCTGTCTTTTCAGGTTTCCCTCTGTAGTGGATAGAAAACTCTTAATTCTAATCGGAAGGTATTCGAGCGATCGCTGAAGTTGCGGCTCCCCATAGCAAACTAACGAATTACGAGGAGCAGCCCCAATGCCTATTAGTTTTAATGAAGCAGGTGTATTTTCAGGTGCCCAGGGTGGACCAAGCATTCTTAGCAGTCCCACTTCTCTTCAATTTGGCCCAGATGGACGACTCTACGTCTCGGAGCAGAACGGCGACATCAACGCGTTCACTATCAGCCTCTCCAACGGAGAGTATATTGCGACAGCGCATGAGCTGCTAACGCTGCCAGGCGGCGGTGGCGTGGTGAAGTCGATTCAGAACCACAACGACGACGGCACGGAGAGCAGTCAGTCAAATCGGCAGGTGACCGGCATCGTGGTGACCGGTACAGCCGAGAACCCGGTGCTCTACATCTCCTCAAGCGATCCACGCATTGCGACCAACAACGACGTCAACCTCGACACAAATTCGGGCGTCATCACCCGCGTCACCTGGACGGGCTCGGAATGGGAAGCAGTCGACATCGTGCGCGGCCTGCCACGCTCGGAGGAAAACCACTCCAACAATGGCCTCGCCATTAACCCGCTCGACCCGACCAAACTCTACGTCATGGTCGGCGGCAACACCAACAATGGCGCACCGTCCGGCTTCTTCGCCTATACCGGCGAATATGCCCTCTCGGGTACGCTGCTTGAGATCGACCTCACCGACATCGAGGCTCGTCCAATCCTTACCGATCCGAACGGAGGACAAAACGGCGTATCACGCCAGTATGTCTATGATCTGCCGACGCTCGACGATCCGAACACGCCCAACGTGACAGACGGCGTCGGCGAGGACGCTGACGGCAATGACGAGGACGGCCCCTGGGGGGGACGCGATGGGCTCAACATGGCAGTGCTGCCAGCCGACGCGCCGCTGCGCATCTACGCCGACGGCTTCCGCAACGCCTACGACATCGCTTTCACGGCGGATGGGCGGCTCTACACGGTCGACAATGGCTCCAACGGCAATCTCGGCGGCAACCCCAACACCGAGTCCGGCGATCTCGACGGCGACGGAATCAGTGGCGAAGCCATTAACACACCAAACAATGGGGGCGACGGCGACCCCGAGCCGCTGTTCTTTATCCAGGAAGGCGGCTATTACGGTCACCCCGCGCCGATCCGCGCCAACCAGAACCAGAGCTGGACTTCTTACAACAACAGCGGCAATCCCGACACCTCGCTGACGCAGAACACGGTCGCCGACGTTTCGGCGCAGGTGCCCACGGGCGTGAACATCGCGCCAGGCTTTGTCATCGATCCGTCGAAATACGCCGCAGCACCCGGTCAGTCGATGGCGGATCTGACCGGACAGGCACAGACTGACGCACTGTTCGCACGGGGTGTTCGGATTCCTTACGACTCGGCAGGCACGCCAGCGCTCGTCACTGTCGGCTCCTCCACCAACGGTATCGTCGTCTACGATAGCCAGGGTCAGGCATTCAACGGCGTGCTCGACGGCAAGCTGTTCGTTACCCAGTTCAACGACAACGTCACGCTGCTGAACCTGAACGCGACTGGCGATGGTCTTGCTCCGGTACCAACGGAAGGACCCGACGGCATATTTGGCACTGCGGATGATGGAGTGCAGGACATTGACGGTGTATTCTTCGTCGCCAATAACAGCCTCGGCGTGCAGCTCGGCAACCCGCTCGACGTGACGATGGGGCCGAACGGTACGCTCTGGGTCGCCGAGATCGGCTCGAACGAGATCACGGTGCTGGCACCGAGTGATGTTATTCTGCCCGGCGACAATGACAGCGACGACGACGGCCTGCTGAATGCAGTTGATCCGTTTCTGCGCGACGCGACCAATGGCACCAGCGTAACTGTGGTACCGGGCACGCCGACCGTCTGGGAGTTCAGCCAAGGCGCGGACGACACGACGCCAGGGCCGGACGGCTTCGGCGGTGGCCTCACGGGTCACATGATCGACGGAACGACCGATTTTGAGGCGTTTCTTCAGTCTGAGTCCACACGCCCCGGTCAGCAAATCCAGCTCGACAATGTGAAGTTTGTCACTGCGGCGGCGGGCGGCACCACCACCATTGAGGAGGTGTCAGAAGGCGATCCATTTCAGGGCGCAAACACCGGCCAGTTCCTGTTCC
>JAYKJC010000199.1:0-12343 GCA_035285885.1 Leptolyngbyaceae cyanobacterium
GGCACCATCGCAAAAGCTGCGCCTGCACGCCCATTTCTCCTCGCATCGTAAGAACTACCTATTACGCTACGTGTTGAGGGTAAAGATAAGGTTAAAACCTGCTTGTTTGTGCCCAAATCCTCATCTGGCTGGTCGGGCTGGTTGGCTTTTCACGCTGGGCTGGTTTACTGCTCGGACTGATTTATCACGCGGACCGATTTAGCGCGCGGGCTTTGAGTTTGCCAGAAGAGTGTATGTATCGAACAACAACGCGACAGAGCCACTCACGGTCGCCAATACACCCACGCCTCGCACTGAATGACCGCTCCCAAAAATATTGAGAAAGTGAATGACATGGCTTCTTCCGTTGTTGCTAAGCTCATCCAACCCAGGCACATACCCGATGAGGGTTATCAGCAAAAAAAGCACGCCAACGACAACAATGGGTGCGAACACTCCGGCGAGACACGTAATAAATAAAGAGCGGAAGAGAGGATATAGACTCATAATAAATTGAATAAGAGAGCTAACCAGGACAACACAGCGCCTCTACACAGGAGGCAGCGAAACGATGTGGGGTTTAACGGTCATCGAATGTGTGAGTCGCTACACAGTTCCATCGCGCATTTTCCGCTAGAAAAGATCCCAACAGAGGCGACACGCTCTGGTGAAAAGATGGGTGCTCGAGTCTTAAGCACCAAGATAGATCATTCAAGAGAAATATTGGCATGTTGGGCTAAATATTAAATCATTCTTAAGAAAGACTGCTGAATAGATTTCTACTGCGAAGAAAGCAAACACCTGCGTAACTAGTGCTTTCCCACTCCACCACGCGACATCTCATCTCAATTCAACCCACCACCCACAGAAATGCGTGAGTTCTCAATCAATCAAGCCAACACCCAAGCACCCAACACCCACACACCGTGTTCTGCTGTAGGATGAATTAGCGTTAGCAGAGCCCATCGATAGAAAAGGATGTAAGACGATTGAGTAGAACGCTTCCCTTATCAGAACTGAATCGTTGGGTTCAACGACTCATTGCTGCTCTCTTCTTAGGAGGGCAAGTCGTGACGCATTTATCCCAAGGCAAAATTCACCGACGAAACACGATTGAACAGCTAGCCGCCGTAGGCCCAGGCTCCCTTCTGATTGCACTGCTCACCGCAGCAACGGTCGGCATGGTGTTTACCATTCAGGTTGCCCGCGAGTTTATTAATTTCGGTGCAAGTTCTGCGGTTGGCGGTGTGCTTGCGGTCGCCTTGACACGAGAACTGACCCCCGTGCTTACGGCCATCATTGTTGCGGGTCGGGTCGGGTCGGCCTTCGCGGCAGAAATCGGCACCATGGTGGTTACCGAACAGATTGATGCGCTGCAAATGCTCAAAACAGACCCGATTGACTACCTGGTGATCCCTAGAGTTTTGGCCTGCTGCATAATGCTGCCAATTCTCAGCATTATTTCATTGATTACGGGCATGACTGGAGGGGTCATTATTGCCGACAATTTCTACAACATCAGTTATTCAGTTTTTCTAGAATCTGCCCGAAACTTCATTGATTCCTGGGACCTGACGAGCGCCATTGTTAAATCCATTGTTTTTGGTGCAATTGTGGCCGTTATCGGATCGAGCTGGGGACTCACGACCACAGGGGGAGCCAAAGGCGTCGGACAGTCTACAACAACATCTGTCGTGACATCGTTATTAATGATTTTTATCGCAAATTTCTTCCTGTCATGGGTGATGTTTCAGGGGACGGGTAACGCCGCATCTGGGGGATTCTAACAGACGGCATTATCCAAGCCAATGGCCAGAAGAAAAGCGGTCACTGAATGCATCTGAAGAAGCGTTAGGCCATTTGATTTTCAATCGCCCATCGTGCAAGTTCAGTGCGGTTATGCAAGCCCGTCTTCCCTAACATGTTGCTGACATGACTTTCAATGGTTCGTTGACTCACTTTTAGTTCTTCGGCAATTTCGCGGTTTGCCATACCCCGCGCAACAAACTGCACGACCTTTAATTCCGTTGGTGTCAATTCAACATCAAACGGAACTTGAATTTTATGAACCGGGTCTCCTCCAGATTTCGCAGGCTGATGAACCATCAAACGTGATGCCTGTTTCAGAGAAGATTCGACCTGAGCGACCAGTTCTTCTGGCTCAAAAGGCTTCACCATGTAAACATCGGCCCCTGTGCTAAGCCCCTTGACCCGGTCTTGAATTTGCCCTTTGGCTGACAAGAATAGAACAGGTATCCAGTTCATTCGTGCGTCTTTTCTGACGTGTTCGACGAGGGAATAGCCATCCATCTCGGGCATCATGACATCACAAATAATCATGTCAGGAGTGGCATCCTCAAGAATTTCGAGGGCTTCACGACCATTTTCAGCCGTTAGCACCTCGTAACCTCTAAATTCTAAATAGTCTTTGACTAGAAGAATAAGGTTGGGATCATCGTCAATTAGTAACAGTTGTTTTTGGTCGCTTGAACTACTCTCTTTCATGCTCTCTACTACTCATCACGCTACTTGATTAACAAAGCTGTTTTTCCAGTCAAGATGCCTTACACGCTTCAAAAAACAGACGCTCAAAAAACTGGCGCTTCAAAAGACAGACATGGATATCATCCTACTCAACCTCGTGGATTCTGCTACACAAAATTCACAATTTATGAGTATCCAGCCAGGTTTAGGTATTAAGTTATACTTCAACCTCTGAATCTGTCGTTTTTCATTACATTATTTACCGTTGCTCATATCTTAATCTAGCCCCTCAAATACCGAATGATATGCACGGAATGACTCGATGCGATCGCCCCATTCCTTCATCTATTCGCTCCGATTAAATCTTACAGAATTAACATTTCACGCAGTCCCATTTCCTAAGAGGACAACACGTTGCCGTAACTTTGCTACAACCGATGCTGGGCTTATGCTTTGCTGAATGCACACGTTGCTTCTGTCAATGATTTGTCTCTGTTCAGTGAGTTACTATCTGTGACAATTGACGATGCACAATGTCTTTAAACAAGGCTAACCATAGGGTGATTGCGGATTCGACTGTTATCAGCATTCCCAGTTTGGTTGAAAACTATTGGTTCAGTGTATCGTTACTTACCTTTTTGTTACATTCCTTGGTTTTATTGATGCATTCAGTCATGAAAGTACACGCGTTAATTTTCGATGCTTTCCTTTCCTTAGACAAATCTTTAGACAGAGATCTTGCGTCTTGAAAAATTACCCCTATGGGTTTCAATAGAAGATGTGAGTTGAATGCAGTTAAATTTGTTTTTTTGGAAATAATATAACCCCTATACGTCAGCAGGATAAAAGCCTAAGTCGTTTCCTGTTCCGGCATGGGCACGGGCCAGCGCTTCATACTTTTGAGCATGGTGAATGAGGTCTTCGGCTTCTTCGTCTGTCAATGTACGAATGGGTTTGCCGGGAACCCCAACAACGAGCGATCGCCGGGGAATATCTTTGGTCACCACAGCTCCTGCGCCAATAATGCAGCCTTCTCCGACCGTCACCCCGTCCAGCACAATCGCACCGATGCCAATTAGCGTTCCGCGACCAATTTCAGCACTGTGAACCACAGCACGATGGCCCACCGTCACATAGTCGTGCAGAATCGTGGGCTGGCCCGGGTCGCCATGCAAAACAGCCCCATCTTGAACATTGCTGAATGCACCGACCACAATTTTTTCAACATCGCCTCGAAGCACCGCTCCGTACCAAACACTAGCGCCCTGTTGGAGAACGACATGTCCAAGCACTGTTGCAGTGTCTGCAATAAAAGCGGCACGAGCAGTATCAGGATTAGGCCAGAGATCAGAAGAAAAATTTGTCATGGTCGATAGGGCAAACAATCGTGAGGTATCCCCAAAAATTGATTCTCGTGAACCGTTCTACAAGATATGATGCGCATACGGGTTCTATGGGCGCAGATGCAGTAGGGTTGTGATTTGGGAATGAATGGGTGCAGGAGCGATAACAACACTGATGATTTTAGTAAATCCCCTTCGTCATCCCTTTCATAGAAACTCTTCTCAGATAAATATAGAAGGTATGAGCAGAGAGCATCAAACTCTATCTACTCCCCTAGAGATTAAGGCGATTCTCTTAAGATGTAAGGATAGCGGGCATATCCCTACTAAAATTAAAACGCTGATGAGCTGAATCACACAAAGATTTGAAGATTAGCATTGTTTCTTCGGTGAATGGCAAATCTCCTTTAAAATGCCGAATAAAATGTTAGAAAAATTGTCGGGTTATTCTCAACCTTTTTTTTAGCAGTTTGCGATCGCGTTAGGCACAAAAGCGGTTGTGTGGCATGCACCACGCTCCCGCAACCGTCACTTAACCAACGCCCATTGCGCTAGAGTTCGATTGGTCTACTTATACGGTGGCTCTGTTTTCAAAAGGTTATGGTAAACACAGCTTTTCAATATCCAATTTTTGGCCCAGATATCCAGTGCCCTCACTGTCGCCAAACCATTCAAGCATTGACCTTAACAGATACCTATCTCTGCCCACGGCACGGTGCATTTGAAGCAGACCCAAAGACGAATGAGTTGATTCATCTTCAGTCGGGGCGACATTGGCGTCAATGGAACAACACTTGGTATCGTCAGCACACTCATCCCGATGGCATTCGATTTGAAATTCATGAAGCCCTCGATCGCCTCTATACGCAGGGCTATCGAGCCACACGGGTGATTATTGCCCATCGCTATAAAGAGCTGATCAGCACCTATTTAGAACGCAGTGTGCCGTGGAAAGGCAAGGGTGAAGCTCCAGCCCCTCGACTCTATGGCCTGCCCGTTGCCTTTAGTACAGAATCGAAGACAGACCCGTGCTGGGATGTGATTAATTTTGATTTAGAGAAGGAACCCGGCGCGCCTGTGCGGTACCCTTACTATCGCTTGTAGAATTTTTGCTTGCAGAATCTTTGCTTGCAGAGTTTTCGCTTGCAGAATCACTGTTCGCAGGGTTCTCCCTTAGGAAACGTTGATGCGTGACGGCTACATCTAACGGCACGCTAAGATAGGGATGCTGTCTATGTTCTGAGTATTGAAGCACCTGTTTCATGCATCATGCTTCCATCCGTACCGCTGATATTCATCGGGCGATCGCCTTTTATGAGCAACTGGGGTTTACCGTCCACGAACGGTTTACGGCAGGGATTACCCTTGCCTGTTGGATGGAAGGACTTGGCGGACGAATCGAGTTATTACAAGTGCCCCGACCTCGCCCTGCACCTGATGCATTCTCTGATGAGCATTACACTGGTTATTATCATTTGTCCTTTGATATGACCCCACACACCAACAGTTTGAGTGATTGGCTCGATCAGTTGAAGCAGGGGTTTACCGAGTTGGGACATCCTGAATTAGAGTCACTGACGGTTTTGCTGAAACCCACTCAGCAGATAATTGGCGATCGCGTCTACGAGGTGGCCTTTATCGCTGATGCGGACGGTCTGCCGCTAGAATTCCTGCGATTGATTGGCCCTGTCCTATCCTCCTGAGGCAGAGGGTTCAGTTCGCGTCGCTCAGCAGCCGAAATGAATTTTCGTGTAAAGCCTGGCTTTGGCAGCAAGATTCAGCCCTGTTTGAGGGAATTCTTATCTATGCCAATTCTATAATTGAACGCTGTGGGCGTCAGCTCAGAGCATGTTCCTCGCATCTTGTGAAATCATGTCAACTGGATCAACCCCTGCATTCTCAGACAATTGGGCCTATCTCAGGACAGAACTCAGTTGGCTGGATCGCGTGTTGATGATGGCTGTCGCTCGATATCGTCAAGACAAGCGCAGTGTTGACCGGATTGCTCAAAACCATGCCGATCAGGCGAGTAGTCACTGGTGGAAAGGCATTGTGTCCCTGGACGGACAGGGAGCCTATGATGAGCACCGCAAAGTGGTGAAACCCACGAATACCTCTGCAAAAGTAGGGTATCACCAGCAGCTCGAAGGTCGCATCCAGGCCAGTCAGACCCAGGGAATTGTTTTAGCCTTGCCGACGCTGCGCGATCGCCTCTCGCTGACTCCGTTTGAGAAGAATGCAGTGTTGATCGGCCTAGCCCCTGAAGTAAACCGTCGCTATGCGCGGCTCTATCGATATCTTCAGGGACAATCGGACACCTCGACCTATGATCTGCCGACTGTCGAGCTGATTCTGCGCTTGTTGTGTCGAAACGACAATGAATGGCGTGCGGCACGCCAAACTCTGGCAGAGCAATCAGCCCTGGTGCAACGCGGACTGCTCACACTGCTTCAGCAACCCTACGACACGATGCTCACCGCCTCCTTAAAGCTATCGGAGCCGCTGGTGCGCTACCTGTTGGCAGAATCTCCAACTGCACGTGATCTTGATGCGTTGCTACAGCCCTCGACTGCTTCAGGCTGGCCGTCATCCTTTCCGTTCTTCACGATGAAGGCATCCACGCTAGATGGACAGGCGATCGCCGTTCCCGATGGTGGCGTGATTGAAACCCAACCCGCCTCACTCCCTTCTCACCCCTCTGCTCCATTTGAATTCTCAACGGATGACTCTTCATCTGAATTCTCGAATGACAAAGCGGGTCTGTTATCTCCCAAGAAGAACCTCCTGTATCCGTTTCCGTCATTGCTAGAGTGTGTTGAACGCTCCAACACCTCCTGGGAAGCGCTGATTCTTCCGGAACCGTTGAAGCAGGATATTCGGCACCTCTGCCATCGGGTTCGCTATCAGTCCGATCGAATCACAGGTGATGCTGATGACATTGAACAGGAGCCCGCTCCGTCCCCTTCCCATCAGAATTTTCAAGGGACGATTGCGGTGCTGGCAGGTGCATCCGGCACAGGCAAGTCGCTGGCGGTTCAGGCGATCGCCACAGACCTTCAAACCCCTTTCCATTGGGTAGATTTATCAGCTATCTCAACGGACGACCATGCAGCCGTGCTTGCAGACGCTGAGACGGTTCCCGTGCTTCTGGTCAAGTCGGCTCACTACTGGTTGTCCTCTGCGTACATCACGATTGAACAGGAAGAACTGCGCCAGTTTTTCTCCCATCGTCGCTCAAACGGAAGGCTGACTCTCTTCACCGTCCATCACCTGGAACGGGTGTCTCCCCAGTGGATCGATGAGGTTGACTATATTCTGAATGTTCCGTGTCCTGATGCTCACCATCGCTATCAGCTATGGGAAAAAGCGCTGAGTGAGTGTGGGAACGCAGATAAGACCGTTGAGCTAGACAAAACCATTGATCTAAAGCTCCTCCAGACGCTGACGCTGGCTGGAGGAGCTATTCGCCGCATTGTTGAAGACGGGGCGATCGCCGCATCCGTGCGACAAACTCCCCTGACACTGGATGACATTCAAGAAACGCTCAGGCGTCAAGGTCACACACGCGCCCTGCGTCAACTCAACCAAGCTCTGGCCAGGTCGAAGAAAAAAACACGGCGATCACGTCGGCGATCGCCCTAAACTGGTCTCCATAAACGGGACTCCCATAAGCAGGACTCCCATCAGCGGGACTCCATCAGCGGGACTCCATCAAAGGCACTATAGCTGAGGCAAAATCTCAGGCAGCAATTGCCCAGGAATCTTGGAGAGCGCCAAGTTCTGACCAATCAGTCCCTTCGTTGAATAAATGGCTTTTAGAGTTTGAATCACGCACTGCAAGGCAGTCTGCCGCAGTTCAGGACGCCCTTGCCATCCTTGCAACGCAAACAGATGCTGATCCAGCGCATTCTCTAGAAGTTGCTCCTCGCGGCTATTCTGACTGGCAAACTGGCTGTCTGTTGCGAGCTGATACTGCACAAGACCAAAGTTGTTCCGAGTCGCAAATACGTCGAAGTTGAGGGCGATCGGCTGTCGGCTCTGCTGGATCAGTTCGGCTGCACTCAACGCTTCCCCATAGGCCCGAACCGCTTGCCGGAGGAAGCCCATACGGGTTTCTGGATCGCCCTCGTGGTATTCCGAGATATGCCAATAGGCCGTTCCTAAGTTGTTTTGGGTGGCGGCGTAGGCAACCGGATTTGTCTCCAGCGTTCGGTATTCGAGCGCGACCGTATAAGCGTCAATCGCTGCACTCAACCATTTTGCGGAATGATCGTGCTGGGCCAAGTTCCAGAACGCGGTTCCCAAGTTGTTCTGAATCATGGCGTAGTTGAGCGGGTCGGTATCGGGCTGATAGTAAACCAGCGCCTTCGCATAGGCATCGGTTGCTCGTTTCAGGTTTTGTACGGCGTCCCGATACTGGGCCAGATTCCAGTAGGTGGTTCCGAGGTTGTTTTGAGTCGAGGCAAACCGCATGGGATCGTCCTCAGCCTTGCGATAGCGTAGGGCTTCTTGATACGCCTGAACCGACTGTTGCAGGTTATCAAACGGGTTGTGGTATCGAGCTAAATCTCCATAGGCCGCCCCCAAGTTGTTCTGAATCATTGGATAGGTCTGGGGATGTGTTTTGGGATTAATCTTCGTCAGGGCCATGCGATACGCCTGAATCCCTTGCTGTAGGTGCGGTAACCCTTGTTCGGGAGTGGGCGCACATCGCGACAGCAGCCAACAGAGATTCCCCATGTCGTTTAGCACTTCAGACCAGGTCGGTGAATTGTCGCTCACCATTTGCAGCACTGATTCGTAGGCTTTCATGGCTCTCACCAGATTCTTGGGCGAGATATCTCCCTGTTCGATGCGATCGCGATAGAGGTTGCCTAGTCCTCGATAGGCTCCTGCAAGAACAGTTTGAGGGGCCTGTTGCTGTCGGAGTCGTTCAATTTGTTGAACTAACGCATGGGCTTGAGGATCTTCAACGGCCAAATCGGCTTGAGCCGCTTCCGTCAAACTAGACTCTAGCCATGAGCGCTGTGCGGCGGGTTGTCCAACGGTGCTAAAGCCCAAAGCCGGATCAGACGACAGCGATGCATTTAAGAAATTTGGTTCTGCATCAAGAATCTGTAGATCTCCGTCTACGTCTATCACGTCTACGGCATCATCCATCTCTGCCGATTCGGCCTCAGCATCATATGGCAGCAGAATGCTAGACGGCACTCCAGCACCATTGCTGATGGGACTTTCAAAACTGTCAAGACTTCCAGAACTGTCAGGACTTTCAAAATTGTCAAAACTTGCAGAACTTCCAGAACTGTCAGCACTGGTGTCAGAACTGTCAGAGGCATCCAAAATCTCCAGATAGTCAGAACTGTCAAAGCGATCGGATGCGTCAAAGCGATCGCTTCTTTCTGACGGCTGGGACACTCCATTAGACAGACGATCTGCGCCAGTGCTCCTCTCGTCAGTAACCGTTTCGCTAGTTATCCTTTCGTCAGCGACCGTTTCACCCATGACCGTTTCAATGCCTGCCTCATCGATCTCTGCTTCATCGATCTCTGCCCCATCGATCTCTACCCCATCGATGTCTGCATCAATAGGAATCAGCACATCGGTCACATTCTCATCATCGTCATGAATGTCGGGTATGTCTGGAATCGAGAAACGAAGAGTCGTTTCTTCAGCGACAGACTCTGAAGGTTCAGGCTCCTCTCGTGAGGGCACCGACCACGGATCATTTAACGTACTTCCAAAGCCTAAATTCTCGGAGAAATGCGCCTCTTCATAGCTAGTCTGTTCAGTTTCAGGCTGTTCAAGTTCAGGTTCGTCAAGTTCAGGTTGGTCAAGTTCAGGCTGTTCAGCCTCAGGCTGCTCAGTTTCAGGTTGTTCTGCCTCAGGCTGCTCAGGCATTGAATCCATGACTGAAGCCGTCACTGAATGCGTTACTGAGGCATCATCACCATACAGAGCGTCCGAGCTTTGAGAATCAGTGTGGCGAATCAGGCCATGCTCACGGTCATCATTCAGGGTATTCCTGTCCTCGTGGACTGTGGTGGGCTCCTGAATATGAGTAGCCGACAGTAATTCAGCCGACGGTGCTTCTGTTTGCGAAGCAGTCGTATCATCCACCGTCTGATCGACGGTCTGAGCCCCTAAGAAGTTGGCTGCGCGAATATCGCCAAAGCCTAAGGTGTCTTCCGTATCCGCTGATAGCCCCCCCAAATCTTCCATCAGGGTGCCGTTCATGAGATCGTTGAGCGTGGCTTGAATCTCCGGTTCATGCTCATCGAGCACCAGCGGTTCTTGATCCTCTAGATAGGGGGAAGCAGCCGTGAATGAGGAAGCAGCCGTATCATCTACCGCCAGGTCATTTTCCTGATCAGATGTTGAGAGTTCGAGTGTTTCAACTTCGTGGATAGAAAAGTCTTGCTCAGATGGGACTGAGAGGTGCGGTGAGGATTGGGCGATCGCCCCTTGCTCTTCTAGATGAGTATCCGAATCACCGACATCAACCGCGTCCCGATGCTCCTGAGCCTGGCGAGACGCATGTGCCGACAATTCGCTTTGTACATCAGTCGGCATTTCAGTCAGCATCATAGGCTGCATTTCTGTCGGCGTTTCATTTTGCATCTGAGTCGGCATCTCAGTCTGTATTTCAGTTTGAGACGGGGGTGAACCTGTCACCGACTCAGACGGGAGAGAGGATGCAGCCGTCTCGTTTGTGGATGTTTTGGGTCGCTCATTGGGCTTAAAGCGAAGAACGTGTAAGGAGCGATCGCTCGCTTTTGAAGGGGGATGACCGTTCTCTGTCCTCGCAGTCCTGCGGTTCAGTGACGTGGAGGTGGACACCAATGGGAAAGTTTCAGGTCGGGACACCAGCGGCGTCGGCTCCCCAATAAAGTCAAAGACGGCAGTGCGGCATCGCCAGAAGTCAGGAGCAGACTGAGGAATCATCCGGCTCCAGGGGCGCGTGACCCACAGCACCATGCTCGACTCCAGCACGGGCAAACTGTGTTCAATGCCCCGGAGGTGATTGAGAAATAACCACTGCACTGAGGCCGATTGGCGACTGAGCTGCTCAATGCCAACTAGCTGAAACGCAGGCATCAAATATTGATTACGCCGATTGACCGGAGGCGGAAACTCCCTCAGCCACTGAGCGATCTGTCCGATGGGGTTGGGATTGGAGAGGTCGAGCTTCAGCGTGACAAATTGAGGATATGAGCGATTGCGACTCGATGGGCGAGCATACGCACCATGACCCGACAAATCACTGTCTAATTCAGCCACCAGGCGATCGCGCAATACCAAGTTGTCACAGACAGCAATAAAAATCTGTCGTCTAAGATTTAACTCCAGTGCTGCTTTCAGCCTCTGGTAAGTCTTTTGGTTTAGATCGACAACAGTAGAAGAGAGTGTTTGTACCACGGCGAGTCAGCGAATGAGAAGCAAGCAACAATATCCATACTCCTCTTTCCACCGATCTTTGCTCGTATCCGCATAGGATGATCAGAAACCCAATAAAAACGAGGGCTAAGGCGATCGCCTTAGCCCTCGAATGTCTGACTGTTACTAGCTTTTTCTGATTGTTCTTTCCCCATTACAGAAAACTGCCAGTAGAGAGAACTGCTAGTACAAGTCGATGCCTTTCAACCTCATCTAAGAAACGGACGCCGCCACAAACAACATCCCTCCAAGCAAGGCAACTGCACCAATTGCCATGATCACGTAGTTTCTTTTCTCTTTGCCCGTTGGAGGCTCTGCACGATACATGCGAGGCTCACTTGCAAAGTTATTTAGGCGACCGCCCTCTTCAGTGGTATAAGGCATAACTAATATCCTTTTGAACTTTTATTTTCACTATTGTAACAATAATGTTACATAGCCTGTGTAACTTAATATGAATTTAACATTTGCAATGCCCAAAATTCTATTCAAGTGCTTAAATCCAGCAATTCTCATTTTGAAAGACTTCGCGCCCTGTCGGCGCTCACATGTATCGGTTCAGTGGGCAAAACGGTCGCTTGCGGCGACTGTTTTGCCCACTAAATTTCCATATGAGAATTGCTGGCTTAGATCAGCTGAACCAGTGCCTCAATCAAGGTCTGGTTTTGTTCGTCCGTTCCAACAGTGATGCGGAGCTTTTGCTGAAGCCCAGAATGCTTGAAATATCGAACGAGGATGCCCCGTTCTTTTAACGCGAGATAGAGAGACTCTGCCTCGCAGGGAGGGGTAGCTAACAGAAAGTTGGTTTGAGACTCAGCAACCTCAAAGCCAAGCTGTTTTAAGGCGTGCAGCAAGGTTTTTCGGGATGTTTTGACCTTCTCGGCACACGCATTTTTATACGCCTGGTCGCGCATGGCAGCCGTTCCTACCGCACAGGCGATCGCATCAATGTTATAGCTGTCTTTGACCTTGAAGAGACCACTCAAAAGACCGGGTTGCGCGATTCCAAACCCCAATCGCAATCCAGCTAAAGAATATCCTTTTGAGAGGGTGCGGCTAATGATGACATTCTCAAATTCATGCACAAGCTCCAGGGCTGA
>JAYKJC010000200.1:0-3578 GCA_035285885.1 Leptolyngbyaceae cyanobacterium
TGAACGGTTCCATCAGCATATTGGGCATAGCTGTGGTATCCCAGTGGGAGACCGATGAGCCAGCCGCAAATGTTGTGGGTGTGTAGAGGCGAACAAAGCCGTTTGTGGTTCCCGTACGACTGCGTGGGCTGCGCTGTATCGCCACAGATACATTGGGTAGGGCTACCCGTAAACTTGCCCCCAGCGCTTGAGTGATGCCAAATGCTGGAATCTGCACGCTCGAATCGGTTCCACTTAGGGGGGGTAGTCCCGTGGAAAAGCTGTTTTCGATGAGAACGGCTTTGGCCCCAGCGGCTTGAGCGTTGAACACCTTCAGAAGTGTTGTACAGGTGCCTCGCCGAATCAGCACAATCTTGCCTGGGATACTAGGGTCGGCGGGGAAGGGTTCGCAGCCATCTAGGAGTGAAACGCCACCGCTATCATTGGGCGCGACGATCGTGCCGGAGATGGGTTGACCAGGGTTATTCCTTATTTGGGGTCCGAATGTGGCTGTTTGGACTTCGTGGGTTCCCAAGCTGCTCGGCTCGCTCACCCTGATCTCAGGCCGGAAATCGAGAACGCTGGGAATCACGTTACTCACCTTCTGACCTGCCCAAACTAGGTTGGTGTTGTTCCGTGCCGATGTGGCGCGCTCCCCATCGCTCATGTCAATCCAGCGCTTGTTAGCGCTCACGTCAAACATGTAACGCTCCCAGATGGATGGGAAACCAAAAGTGCGGGTACCCGTGTTACTGCTGGTGGGATTCACTGCAAAGCCCAATCCATGACCCAACTCATGTAGCACCACCGCGAGTAGATCAATCTGATTCGAAGCTTCTTTGTTATCTAACCCGTAGTACCAACTAGTATTTTCTAAGCAGCCCGGTTTACCCAGATTGCTATTGAAAAAGGTGACAATCTCGAAGGTATCGGCCGGGTCGGCAACAATGTCTTTTCGAGTCAACTTTTCGGCAAGAGCGGCTGGATACCAGGTATTGGGGATCATGCCCTTGCCACCATTTGCGGCGGGAACATCCCTAAAGTACCAGTTGGCACCAGCCGACCCAAGGACTCCTGATGTGGCAGTGCAGGGGCGCGGCGTGAAGAAAGCAATCACCACGATTGGTTGATCGCTGACCAGTCTTCCTCCCCAGATATTGGCGGCACGCTGAAAGACATTGAGGACTTGCTGTCCTACGGTTGTGCCAGGGTTACCGCCGATCGGAGTTGCAGGCGTCGGATCATTGAAACCCACTCCAGGTGCATCACCCGGAACCACGATCACGTCGGCGGCAACGGCAGCCTGAGTGAGTAACGTTAAACAGAACAGCGAACCCGTGAGGCGAGTCAACAAGTTAGTGATCATGGTGGCTCTCCGTTTCAGCTTCGCTACCTGCACCTGGTTGGCTATGATCGATTTTGATCGTGCCATCTTCAGTCACTTCAGCTTTTAAGAATGACATTTGCGAGAGATCTGTCCTGATCGCAACGCCACCACCCGGCAGGACGATCGCGGTTGCCTGTGTTTCAACAGGAGGGACAGAAAGTTGGGTGGCTTCGGCTGGCGTGGGAGGGCGCATTGCCTGCTCAGATGGCTCGTAAACGGCAACCTGGGACAGCAGGGACTGGCGGATGCGGGCTAGCTGCTCTGGAGAGTAGCGGGGGATTGCTGGGGGCTGGGCGATCGCTGGATTGTTGTCTACCGTAGGCTGATGAGAGGCGGAGAACCATGGAATTGAAGTTAAGGCGGCGATAGAGATTACCGCCATAGGGATAAAGAGCACAAGTTTTTGCACTAAATTTCCTCCGGGCAGGATAATCTACCCATATGATTTTGTAAAGATTAATTGGCAGTTTTAGCAATTCTCTTGCTTTTTTCGGATCGATTCGTATCTAGGACCTAGAGTCTGTTGATCGTATCTAGTGACCGTATCTTTATACCGAGATAAGTTTGATTCTAATGAGCTGGTGCGTCTGAATAAGTTTGCTTAACAAAATTTAAATTTATTGTTCAGGGAGCAAATAGGGTTTGTTAATATTGTGGTCGTTATTGTGGTCGTTCGTCAGTTTGCGGCAGCAAGCGTGATGAGATTAAGGCATTGCATCTTGGGAAAGCACTTCCATGGCATTCTGCAGCGATATGTCAGCGTTTTCCACACTCCTACACTCATTGCATTTAGGACTTTTGTTCGTTACCACACAAGCATAACGAAAAGAAATGGGGTAACGTAGATACAAGTGATCATAGCCACTAAATAGGGAAGCCACTTTAAATTTCGACTGAGTGTGCGTTGAAGAAGGTATAGAATTGCGAGCAGGACTATTAAAAACACTAAAAAACCAATACCTGTCGTTATGTCATCATTTTTATATTCTGGAACTCCCACATCAGAATGATTTCTGACTCGTAAAACTCCACGAGTGAGTATAGAAGCTAATCCTGACACAAAGACAGCAACGATTGACAACCCAGTAGTCAGGAGGTGTTTAAGAGTTAAGGCAATGTATTTCCACATCAAACTATAGTAAGTTATTTTTGTTTGAACTGAGTAATACCAAATCAACTCATCATTGCAACACACCCGATCCCCCTAAATCCCTGCGCTGACGCGCCGCTGCGCTAGAAATAAGGGGGAATTCAAACGATACGATGTATTACCGTCGCCAAGTGAGTGAAGCTGTGGCACCTTCACTGGTTTCAAATTCTTCCCAAACCTGCTGAAACTGACGGTTAACGGATTGCCATTTGGCGTACTGTGTCGGGAGATCTTGGCAGTTGGCGAGGGATCGTTTGAACTGTTGCTGGGCCACGAAGGTTTGCAAAGCCTCTCCCTTTAAACGGGTGAACAGTCCTAACTCTTCCCTGGTATCTGCGGCGATCGTGTCTGCTTTCCACTGTTGTTGATCCGCGAATACAATGCCTAGGATTGTTCCTACGATCGCAATTCCCAGTGACAGTCCATAGCCCCATGCTACTTTCTGTTGAATGGGAGATCGACGTAGTCTCCACCAAATTTGAGGTTGGGTCATATGTTTGTCTCTGGAATAGCTCCTTCCTAGAAAGGATACCCAGTGATGTTTAACTTAACAACAACACTACAGTCTAACGCTGCTGTTCAGCGGTTGCAGACTAAACTTTGCCATCCCACAAGCCAGAACCGACAATCCGCTGCAACAGCGTTTATGGGGAGACGAGCACTAGAAAGGGGAGAGGAGACGACCATGAAACGGATGACAGCATTCATGTCTACTAACATATCGTTCGCTCCTCTTCGAGATCTCTAAATCGCTCACATAACAGCTTAACCCTCTTCGGTCACTTTAAGCAGATGAAAAGATGAGTTGCAGGTTTAACTCATGTACGAGGGGTCAAATAAACGTATTCATCTTGCGGGTTAATTGCTCAAAGCCAACCTGAAGTGAAGGAATCGGGAAAACCTTTAACCAGCGTTTGAGCCAGTTGAAGCAAATCAACGGTTGGATGGTGAAGCGCAAATTGTTGAGCCAGTTTTTCCAACCGCTTTGGTTGTCCCACCAAGGGTGTTGCACGAACTGCTGATGTGTCAGTGGACAGGAATCGTTGAATTGGTCGGCAAACA
>JAYKJC010000201.1:0-6516 GCA_035285885.1 Leptolyngbyaceae cyanobacterium
TCTTGAGATGAAACGAAAGCTTGGATTGACCCACATCAAGGCGATCGCGCAAGTCACACACACACATCTCCTGCTCTTGCAACAGGGCCACTACTTTTAAGCGAAGCGGATCAGAAAGCGCCTGGAACCCCATTTCAATGGAGGGGGATTCGACCGGCTGTTCAACTTTTTGCTCGACCTTTTGCCCGACCTTTTTTTTGACCTGTTGTAACTGCCTCATGCTATTCAAACTTATTCAGACGATTGTGCGATATAGCTTTACGCTTTTGCGTTAGGCCATTAGATCAGCATGTTTCCCCCGCGCAGCGGGGAAACATGCTCAAACCTTAACCCATAGGGCTATACTTCTACGGGTGTGATTATTACGATAACCTAAGACGATGGAAATCAACTTGCCGGACGTAGTCGCCGAAGTCACTGCAGCATTTGAACGATACGAACACGCTCTTCTCTCAAATGATGTGGCCACGCTAGATGAACTGTTTTGGGATCATCCCCTCACCATTCGATATGGGGCAACCGAGAATTTATACGGACATGCGGCGATCGCCGCCTTTCGAAAGCAGCGATCGCCCGCGGATATGAACCGCACCTTGATGAACACCGTCATCACCACCTATGGTCGTGATTTTGCGACCGCCAACACTGAGAACAAGCGGGTTTCATCGGGCAAGGTCGGGCGACAATCACAAACCTGGATGCGAACGCCTGAGGGATGGCGCATCGTCTGTGCCCATGTGTCGTTTTTAGGGAGCTAGCTCCAGTCTTCTCCGCCTCGGCCTCCCACATTGCGATAGACCTCTGAGGTCTGGTGAATCTCACGGGTCTTCTCAAATAGGGTGTCTTCGGTGTACTTCCAGCGATGCATCACCTTCGCTAGATCCGCCTGGATATCATAGGCTCCAGGAAAACCCTGATAGCGCATGATGAGACGCGCCATCTCAGCCAAATTGTAGTCTGTCGGTTCTCCTGCCAGGAGGCTATTCACCACTTGACGATCATCCATGTACTGAGGATGCTTTTGCTCCTTTTGCCCCGAGGACTCAGATTTGGATGCCATACGTGTTCCCTAGAAACTGCATTATTCAATCACTGAATGGAGTCAATCCCCGAATGGAGCCCATCATCGAATGGAGTCAATCCCCGAATGGAGCCCATCACCAATGGAGTACTCACCAAACGGAGTCGCCTAAACCTGCCGCAGGGGTTTTGCCATCCAAATCGACCGGGGCACATACCCTAGCTTATGATAGAGCGCCCAGGCGGGCTCATTGTCGTGAAATACCTGGAGAGCAATTTGGCGATCGCCCCGTGCCGCTGCCCAGTTTTCTGCTCGTCGCATTAGCGCTGTGCCAATGCCCTGATGCCGTTCATGGGGCGTAACGTAGAGCAAGAAGACGTAGGTGTGGCGATCGCCGCAAATTTGATCGACCGCATTCCCCAACCACAAGCACCCCACAGGAGCATTCGGTGTGATGGATCGCCTCACCATCGGGAGGGTGCGCTCGTCGTCCTGAGTTTCAAAAAACAACTCCGGAATGACCCACCAAAGCTGGGTTTCACCCGCCAGATACTGATCGACCGTTTTAGCTAGATGATCTAATTTTTTCTCAGGATACAGCTCATGATAGGTGCGCTGCATAAACTTAAGGAGCAGCGCCCGATCGAGTCGCGTTCCTGGCTCAACGACATACCCAGGGATGAGTTCAACGCCCATGTTACGTCCCCCATTCATACGCGAATGTTTTCAGTTCCTAACCTAGACGAGGTTTAAAGGGTGATTATGAATGTAGGGTCATCATTAACGCGTATTGGGTGCTCCCATCAATGCTCTGCTCAGTTCATGATCAGTCCATTTAACTCATCATTGCGTCAGCTCATCATTGCGTCATGCGTTGAAACATTCATCGCTGCGGCATCGGTTGCGGTGCTTGGCTCTTCGATTGGGGCAGGTGCGGCTAGATCATTCGGCAAGAAAATGCGAGCACTAACCGCTAACATGGCGATCGCAAAGATCAGCACGATGAAGAAAGGAGCAATATACGAACGAAGAAAACCCATCATTTATTTTAGACGCTTAAAAAAATGTTTGATCTGTTTGATCGGTGCAGCACCATCTTAATATGCTTTCCTGAGAATCTGACACAGGTACCCCGTCACTCACCCCACCGGAGCGTCTATCCAGAGCATTATTCAACGCAGGAGTGATACAGCGCTATGCGCGTTTGTTAAGTACAGATGTGTGGGGCGTAGCGTGCTCACATATCTGTTTTTGTGCTTAACGCGGTTGCAAACCGCTATAAATCAAAAAATTACGACCTACGAGCATCGAACTGTTGTTTTGCCTTTCGTTTAGCAAGCAAAGCTCCAAGCATAAACGCTCTCTTCCTAAGCTGGTTGACTGACAAAAGTTCTGGTGTAGGTTGGCGTTGAGCAGAGCAAAACCCAACAGCGGCAATGGTTGCGATGGGTTACGCTAACGCTCTAGCGAAGCCATGCCCGAAGGGCTTTACACGCTGGCTGCCTGACACATTTTATTTCGTGAACAGAAGTTTTTGCACTGTAGGTTGCGGTTGAGCTTGCGAAACCCAACACAGGCAGATTTTGACGGCATTGTTGGGTTTCCTTACGTCAACCACAACCTACGGATTTTGGTCATTTCAGAAGATGTGTCAGGCAATCAGCTTTACACGTCCTACGCCAGAATAATGGTTCCGAGAGTTTTGTCAGTCAATCAGCCCGGAGTTAGGGAACGATTACGAATCGTGGGTCTTTTGGATGAGTTGGTGATAGTTTAGCTTCAAATATTGGCATCTGCAATGAGACATATTCTCTCAAATTATTTTTCAAGATTCATTTTTACAAGTCTTAATTGAAGGGTTCGTTTTTCTGGAAGAATCGATAGTCCTTCTAACGTTGAGATGACAGGCATATCGAGATGGCAAGCTTATTAAGATTTGGCTGGAAGTTAGATTGAAATAAAAATAGACTGGATTGAAAATCGTTACTTTTAATGTTCCATTATTTCATTCGATAGACCTAAAGGTGTTCTTTTAAAATAATGTAGAGTAAAAATCCTGCTGACTGGATCGCTGACCGGATGTGATTTTGTCGATACGTAGAGAGTCATCATTCACTATGAATAATAAACCTCTGAGATGCTTGAATTGAAGACGGTGCAGGATATCGTATCTATTTCTGTGCTGAGATATTAACAGATATTAACGAATAGGTTGTTGCAGCAAGATATTTATAAGGAGAAAAAATAAGCAGAAAAAACCATTTTGGAAAAATAATTTTGAAAACTATCTTTCTTAGACGCTGCCGTTCTTAAAACATCGTTCTTAAAACATCGTTCTTAAAATACCGTTCTTAAAATATTGCTCTTAAAAATATTGTTCTTAAAAGGAGATTTTGTATGACCGCACAAATGACGACGCCAATTAATCAGCGTAAGGCCGAAGCTTTTGCAAGCAAGATGTTGGAGACGTTGAATCGAGGGGCGATCGCCCTCATGCTCTCCATCGGGCACCGAACTCACCTCTTCGATACGATGGCTGGCTTGCCACCCTCCAGCAGTCAGCAGATTGCGGATGCCGCTGGATTGCAGGAACGCTACGTGCGGGAATGGCTGGGAACAATGGTGACCGGAGGCATTGTTGAGTATGACCCGACGGACGACACCTATCATCTGCCTCCAGAGCACGCGGCGTCACTCACCCGTAACGCCAGTCCTGAAAACGTTGCGGCGTTTGCCCAATACATTCCCCTGCTGGGAACGGTGGAAGATCAGATTGTCGAATGCTTTCATCATGGCGGAGGTGTCCCTTACTCAGCCTACGGTCGCTTTCATCAGGTAATGGCCGAGGATAGTGGGCAAACGGTTGTAGCAGCTTTGCTTGATCACATCTTGCCACTCGTGCCAGATCTCATCAAAGAGTTAAAGACGGGCATTGATGTGTTGGATGTGGGCTGTGGCTGTGGCAAGGCGCTCAACACTCTGGCGCAAGAGTTTCCCAATAGCCATTTTTTCGGATTTGAAATTTCTGAAGAGGCGATCGCCACGGCTCAGGCCGATGCTCAGGCTCAGGGACTCAAGAATGTCCATTTTCAGGTGAAAGATGCGGCTGAATTAGAAGCCACTGCCGTTTTTGACTTGATTACAGCGTTTGATGCCATTCACGATCAGGCTCAACCGCAGCAAGTCCTGAATAACATTGCCCGCGCACTGCGCTCTGGCGGTGTCTATCTGATGCAAGATGTGCAGGCTTCTAGTTACGTCCACAGAAACTTAGAACATCCTGTCGGGCCTCTGCTTTACACGATTTCCTGCATGCACTGCACCTCGGTGTCCCTGGCGATGGGCGGGCCCGGCTTGGGAGCCATGTGGGGACAGGAAAAAGCGCTGGAAATGTTGAAAGCGGCAGGTTTTGAGCAGGTTGAGATCAAGCAACTGCCTCACGATTTTCAAAATAACTATTACCTGGCCCATCGGTAAGGTGAACCTAATCAATGAATATGGTCAAGGGGATGCGTTACGGCTAACGCCTAGTACTCCACGGCATAAGTCTCGATACTGGCCTGCCCTCATCCCCCAACCCCTTCTCCCAAAACCGGGAGAAGGGGAGCGAGCAGTTTGAAGTCCCTCTCCCGGACAGGGAGTGTTCCTATGGTGGATAGTGTGGTGTTCTATCAAAAATGCCGCTCTCCAGATACCTTGAAGTTACTAAGCTCAAGAACAGGAGAATCGGATGAAAAACACCACACCAACTCAATCATATGACGGCGAACATATCTATGTCGGTATTGATGTACATAAGAAAACGTATGTCGTGGTTGCTCGTATCGGTCAAACGATAGTCAAAAAGTGGAGTACGGCGGCTAAAGCTGTCGATTTGGCAACGCAATTGTTGAAGTATTTCAAAGGAGGAAACATTCACACGGTATACGAAGCCGGATTTTCAGGGTTTGTGTTGCATCGAGAATTGAGTCGTCATGGCATCGATAGTATCGTTGTCCATGCCGCAGCGGTCGAGGTGGCAGTTCACAACCGAGTCAAGACGGACAAACGAGATGCGGACAAACTCTCATCTCAACTCGAAGCTGGACGGTTGCGAGGCATTCGAGTGCCCACTCCAGTGCAAGAACATCGACGGATGCTCAGCCGAACGCGCACTCAACTGGTGCAAGAGCGCGCGGCGATTAAGAATCAAATTCGGATGAAAGCGCATCAATTGGGACTGATTGAACCAGAAGACAGGCGTGAGATGAGTCATCAGATGGTTAAAGAACTACTGAGTTCCTCGTGCTGTGAGGAATTTAAGATTGCCGTGCAGGCGCATTGGCAGATTTGGCAAGCGTTGGATGAGCAAATCAAGCAACTGACGGTTCAGTTGAAGCGCCAAGCTGAAAGCGACCCGTATGAAACGACCTATCGGTCTGCGCCCGGCGTGGGGGCGATCAGCGCACGGGTGCTCTCCAATGAATTGGGCGATCTATCGGCCTTTGCCAACGAACGGCAGTTGTTTAGCTATACCGGGTTGACCCCGACGGAACATTCGAGTGGAGAGCAAACGCGGCGAGGGCACATTAGCAAACAAGGCAATCGTTACTTGCGCGCTATTCTGTTGGAAATCGCTTGGCGGGCGGTCCGCAAAGACCCAGATTTGCAGCAGTTCTTTGAACGCTTGCACCCCCGCACGGGCAAAAAACGCGCCATTGTTGCCGTTGCCCGGAAGTTGATTGGCAGAATTCGAGCCGCGTTCCGCAAAGGAGAACCGTATCAAACGGGGTATGAAACAAGCCCATTGCCCGCTGCTTAACCCCAGTTCCCATCCATTCTTCAGGAGGTGATTTCACACACTGCTCAGGTTGTGGTAACGACCGTAAACAATCTGTCTTGCTGTGACCGCGACTAAATCCCGGTAGGCATTGTCTGACTACGTTTTAGTGGGAGCGGCGCAGCCTTTGAGGACAGCGAACAAGGAAACAGTGGCGCAGTTACGACTGTGACTACGAATGACTGGTTGTTGTCGCATCGTTTCACTCAGTCTGAAAATAAGCAGTTCTAAATCTCATCATTGTCCCGTTGCCGTTGTTCAAACTTGTCCAATATTGTGATCTAGAGGGCGGTTCCTCGTCCCTCTCTGGAGTTGTGCGGTTTACCCTTGACAAAATCCCATGACAGGGATTTAGGGTGAGGGCCAATGGGTAGCCAACTTACGCCAAGCGCCCCTAGTTATTAGACATCAGCACGGAACTGGCGATCGCCCCCTCCCCCTTCTACCCGTTGATGAAGATCTCTACAACCAAATCCGCCAGTCATTCAGCTATTGTTATATCCATCATCATCATCATCACCTCGCTGTGGGGTCACTGCGTTCCCGTTCCGCGCATGGCGCGGTTAACAGACACATCGCTTCGCTCGTGCTGACAGGATACGGGCAAAGCCCTTACCGTAGAGTGCTCCGTGGCGTGGGGCGATACGTGCTTCGCACAGGCAAGCCAACGCCCTCT
>JAYKJC010000202.1:0-3243 GCA_035285885.1 Leptolyngbyaceae cyanobacterium
CTCAAATCGGAAGTCTAGAGCTAGAAGCTCAGAATTGAATCTCGACACTCAAAAGCAAAGACTCATCACTAAAATCCAAACTCAAAAATCCAAATTCTAAAATCCAAACTGCCATGACCCATTCTGAATCTGCCACTGCGACCCTGAATCCGCCCACCCATCAAACCTTGCTCCACATTACGGGGTTGAACGTCTACTACGGTGAAAGCCACATTCTACGCGATGTGGATCTGAGCGTTCCTACAGGAAAAATGGTGTGTTTAATTGGGCGCAACGGCGTCGGCAAGACCACGATGCTGAAAACCATCATGGGTCTCCTTCAGGCGCGGCGCGGCATCATTGAATATGACGGAAAGCCGATTAACAATCGAACCACAGACCAGCGGGCGCGGATGGGCATTGGCTATGTGCCCCAGGGGCGTGAAATTATTCCTCGAATCTCCGTCAAGGAAAATCTTTTACTGGGTCAAGAAGCCAATCCGAAACAACCCCGCTCCTCGAAAATTCCCGATGAGATTTTCGAGTTATTCCCCGTGCTCGAAACCATGCTGACCCGCATGGGCGGTGACCTGAGTGGAGGACAGCAGCAGCAGTTGGCGATCGCCCGTGCCTTAATGGGCAAGCCTCGTCTCCTGCTCCTCGACGAACCCACAGAGGGTATCCAACCCTCCATCATTCTCGACATTGAGGCTGCCGTGCAGCGCATCATCAAGACCACCGGAATTTCAGTTCTTCTCGTTGAACAGCACCTGCATTTTGTACGTCAGGCGGATTATTATTACGCGATGCAGAAAGGAGGTATCGTAGCCTCCGGTGACACCAGCGAATTGAGCAACGCCATCATCCAACAATTCCTCGCCGTTTAATTGCCCCCCATCCCACCCTGTAGGGGCGAAGCATTTGGGTAGTAACTTCCTGGATGATGGCAAGATCTTTGGAAAAAAACACCAGGCAAAAATTATTCAAGAATACGCACACCGACAACCGTGGTGTTAAACCGATAAGTTTGCCCTTCCAGCTCCATCTGCGTGCCAATCTTGACGCTATTTTTCCCAAACACCACGCTGTCATTCGTCACCTCCGCATCGTCAGCCAGGGTAACGAGAAGATCTGTCGTGAAGTCCAGCTCCGGGCGAGGATCCTCAAGGGCACGCAGGGTTCCGTCAGGCTGAGGAGTCGCCACCGTGCGCGGCAATTCTCTCACGTTTTTAATCTCAACCGTCCCAAAAGGCTGATTTCGCACAATAATTTGGGTTTGCCCTTCATCCCTCATGGATTGGATCAAGGCATCCGGCTCCGATACCGTCAGCCCACGCACCATCACATCCACTTCCACGGGTTTGAGCGTGGCTCCGACCTGCGCAACTGAACCCGTATTTCCAGGAACCAGAAAGATTCCAACAACGACCAGCAGCGCCAGCAGACCTGCCCCAAGATCAACAATGCTGACTTTTCCAAACAATCGACCGTGTGAATCTAGAATCGCCATCTCAACTACCACGCATCTTCAGCCTATCAGCGTAGCATGACAGGGATATAACATCACGATGCCGCTCAGATTTTAGCAATTCTCATTTTGAAAGACTTCACGCCCTGTCGGCGCTCACTTGTATCGGTTCAGGGGGCAAAAGGGTCGCTTGCGGCGACCCTTTTGCCCCCTGAACTTCCATAATGAGAATTGCTGTCAGATTTTCTCCCGGTGACGCTGCTCAGGTCTTTCTCATCGAGCGTACAGACTCTCTTCAGTTCCTCACGGCATGTTTAAAGACATTGACATTACTCGACACTGATACAGGTAAGGAGATGTTTGTCATGATGGTTGTCCTTTCAAATGCCACACGGCGTCGGTTGATGGCGATCGCCGAAGAATATCATCTTTCATTGCCGATTCCTGAAAGCCATCGGTGTGGCAGTTTTGTACCTCTTGAGGATGTACATCACGCCATTCATTCTCTCAAACCCTTAGCGAAGCGTGTGTCGGCTATTCGAGAACTGGTTCATGTGCTCACAGAGGCATCTCAACAGCTCGATCCCATCCTTCCATGCAACGAAGTGCCCTTCAACGAGGTGTTTGCCAACAAGCAAGATAGGGCTTTCTTGAGGGAGATGTGAAATGAAAGGTGAGGAGCGCGACAGGGACAGTCCGACCCGCTGCTCACATTTCATTTAGGATTGCGATATGTCACTATGGTTGAGTAAAGGAAAGTGAACCAGGTTGAGTTGCTTTGCAGATTACGTTTTTGGGTACAAGTTCTGGAGTTCCGACGCGATCGCGCAATGTGTCGAGCATCGCGTTGCGTCTGCCTCAGCGTGCCGATATTTGGCTGTTTGACTGTGGCGAAGGAACCCAGCACCAGATTTTACGCAGCGAGCTAAAGGTTAGCCAGATTACCCGAATTTTTGTCACCCACATGCATGGCGACCACATCTACGGACTAATGGGGCTATTGGCAAGCTGTGGCATGGCCGGAAATCCCAGCCGTATTGATATCTACGGGCCTCCCAAGCTGGATGAGTATCTCAAAGCCTGTAGCCGATATTCTCAAACCCACTTTTCCTATCCCATCAAAGTTCACACGGTGACGCCGGGGCTTGTGGTCGAAGACGATGAGTTCTCAGTGTATTGCGCTCCGCTCAAGCATCGCGTGCCTGCGTTTGGCTATCGAGTTGTGGAAAAGGATAAGCCCGGTCATTTTAACGTCAAGAAAGCTCAGTCGTTAGGAATTGCTCCCGGCCCTGTCTATGGGCAACTCAAGAAGGGTAAAACTGTAAAGCTCCCCGACGGTCGCATGGTTCGCGGCGCGGATTTATGTGGCCCGACTCAAGTGGGTCGCAAGTTTGTCTACTGTACCGATACGATTTTCTGTGACGAAGCGGTGGAATTGGCCAAGGATGCCGATGTCCTGATTCATGAAGCGACCTTCTCCCATCACGATGCTGAATTGGCCTATCAGCGGCTTCACTCCACTTCAACCATGGCGGCTCAAGTGGCCTTGGAAGCGGGCATTCAGCAGCTCATTATGACTCACTTTAGTCCCCGTTATGCACCGGGCAACGCCATTGTGTTAGATGACTTGTTGACCGAGGCCAGGGCGATTTTTCCCCATACGGTCATGGCCCATGACTTTTTCACCTACGATATTCCGCGACGAGAAGCCAAGACGCTGGCAACGGCGTCATAGGGTGGTTGCGTCAAGAGGAGTATTTCTGGAGTTGATGCAATGAGTAATTCGATTTCTGAGA
>JAYKJC010000203.1:0-5928 GCA_035285885.1 Leptolyngbyaceae cyanobacterium
CATTGCAAAGTCTCACACGTTCATCTTTATCATCTCGCCCCATTCGGTGAACTCGGAGTATTGCGATAAGGAAATTACAAGGGCGCTCCAGTATCGCAAGCGCATCATCCCAATTCTGCATGTGGAGCAGATCGATCGTCCGCTTTGGCAGCAGCGCAATCCCCACGGAACGGATGCGGGGTGGATGGCCTATCAGGAGAAGGGGCTCCATTCCAGTTTCCCCAACATGAATCCGCACATTGGTGCGATTAACTGGATATACATGCGAGAGGGCCAGGACGATATGGGGCGATCGCTCTCTGGCCTGGAGCAGACGCTGAAGTACCACCAGGATTACGTTCAGCAGCACACCGAGTACTTGAATGCGGCGTTGAGCTGGACGCGCCACCAACGGCAAATTGAGGCGTTGCTCTTGGGCGACACGCTGCAAACCGCCGAGGCATGGCTCAAGCGTCGCTTTCAGAATGAACAGCCGCCCTGCGTTCCGACGTCGCTGCACTGTGAGTTCATCACCGAGAGCATCAAGAATGCTCACAACATGATGACGAAGGTGTTTCTCGCCTATGCTCAGCCGGATGTGGAGATCATGCGGCTGGTTCGCCAGTCGCTTCAGCGGCAGGGGTTCACGGTTTGGAGTAGCCAAACGGATATTTCCACAGGCGAGGCGTTTCAGCTTGCGGTAAAGCGGGGCATTGAGGAGGCCGATAATGTCATCTACCTGCTTTCTCCAGATTCGCTCACGTCGAAATACTGTCAGTTTGAGCTGAAATATGCCCTCACGCTGAAGAAACGCATCATTCCGATTCTGGTGCGCCCCGTTTCCCTGGATGACTCCAATCCGGCGCTGAAGGCTCTGCAATATATTGATTTGACGGATAACGCGAACACGGCGGATTATGCGTCAGACGAGAGTGAGCTGATTAAAACTCTGAATCAGGATGCGGCTTACTATGCCCAACATAAGGGACTGCTGGTGAAAGCGCTGAAGTGGAAACGGCAGCAGCAGAACCCCAGCGTTCTCTTGCGGGGCTATGATTTGCGCCATGCGGAAACCTGGCTGAAAACGGCTCAACGGCGATCGCTCCACCCCGCGACGGATATTCATCGTGAATATATCGAAGCGAGTCTGGCCCATCCGCCCCTGCCGTCCATTGATGTGTTTATTTCCTATTCCAGTGCGGATGCGGATCTGGCGCGGCGCTTGAATGATGCCCTCCAGAGTCAGGGAAAGACCACCTGGTTTGACCAGGAGAGCATCGCCGCAGGCACCGCCGACTTCCAGCAGGAGATCTATCGCGGCATTGAGGCGTCGGACAATATCGTCTTTATTCTCTCGCCCCGTTCGATTACCTCGCCCTACTGCACGTCAGAAGTGGAGTATGCCGCGAGTTTGAATAAGCGATTCGTGACGATTCTCCATCATCCTGTTAATACGCAAGAGTTACACCCGCAGCTCGCCAAGGTGCAGTGGCTCGATTTCAGTCAGCAGCGCGACGAATTCACCACACACTTTAACCAGTTGGTTCGAACGCTCGATACGGATCGGGAGCATGTCAGAAACCACACCAAATGGCTCCAGCAGGCGCTTGAATGGACGCAGAAAGATCACAGCGACGATGTGCTGCTGCGGGGGGCTGAATGTGCGATCGCCACTCAATGGTTAGAAGACGCTCAGCGACATCGGAAAATTCCCACGGTGACCGACGAGCAGCGGGCATTTATCACCGCAAGTCATGCCGCGCTCGAAGCAGAATCCCGTCGAGAAAAGCGGCGTCTGGTAATTTTCCAATCGCTGCTGGCGGCAGTGAGCCTTTTGTTTTTGGTGGCGGGGGGAGCCAGCCTGTTTGCGTTTCGACAGAACATCCGGCTGTCGCTGGATTCTGAAGCGGAAACCATCAGTCGTTCTCTAACCATCCAACCCGTTGAAGGACTGCTGGATGCTCTGAGTCTGGTGGGCAAAAGTCAGTCGCGTCTCCAAGGGATCAGAGACTCGGTGCGCTCGACCCTTCGGGATGCCATCGGGTTCACGGTAGAACAGCAGCGGGTAGACGCCCACACGGATGCGGTGTGGGCTGCGGTGTACAGTCCCGATGGTGCATACATTGCCAGTGGCGGATTTGATCGGGTGATACGTCTGTGGGATCAAGACGGGACGCCAATTGGAGAACCCTTTGAGGGACATACGGATGTGATCTGGTCGGTGGCCTTTAGTCCGGATGGGGAGGCGATCGCCAGCGCCAGTTCTGACTCCACCGTGCGCCTGTGGGATCTGCAAGGGAACCCCATCGGGCAACCGCTGCAAGGCCATTCGGGACATGTGAAGTCCGTTGCGTTTACACCAGAGGGCGATCGCATCGTCAGCGGCGACGATACGGGTCGGGTTCGCCTGTGGGATCGGCAAGGGAATCTGCTTTATCCTCCGTTTGAGGCAGATGGGGAAAGTTTGATTTGGTCGGTGGCGGTGAGTCCTGACGGGAATACCATCGCCTCTGCTCGGGAAGATGGACTCATTCACCTGTGGGATCTGGAGGGCAATCTCTTAACCACCCTGCGCGGACATGAAGGAATGGTCATCTCGGAGGCGTTTAGCCCTGATGGACAGGTCATCGTCAGTGGGGGAGAAGATAAGCTGATTCGAGTTTGGGATCGACAGGGTAACTTACGTCATGAACTAGAAGGCCACGATGATAATGTGATGTCTCTCGCGTTCAGTCCAGACGGCCAATGGCTGGTGAGCGGCAGCGATGACAACACCGTTCGAGTCTGGAATCGAGACTGGCAGTCGATTGATCCCCCGCTGATGGGTCATGAGTATTACGTTTACTCTGTGGCCGTTAGCCCGGATGGACAAACGATTCTGAGTGGCAGTGAAGATAGCACGTTGCGGCTGTGGAACCTGCCGGATGTAGTGTCTCGCAACCCGACTCAAGCCCATGAGCAGGCGATTAACGCCCTCGCCATGAGTACGGATGGACAAACCATCGTCAGTGCCAGCGATGATGGGACGGTTCGGCTGTGGGATCGCGACGGTGAGGCGATCGCCCCTCCATTCACGGGCCACACGGATGCTGTTCGAGCCGTGACCCTGACGCCCGACGGACAAACGATTATCAGTGGCGGAGACGATAACGTTCTGAAGGTCTGGAACCGTGAGGGGACGGAACTGGCAACCTTAGAAGGCCATGAAGCTGCTGTCCACGCCATTGCGAGCCATCCCACTCGGCCCCTTGTGGTGAGCGCCAGTCAAGACAGCACCATCGGCGTATGGAAATTAGAGGGCACACCCATGGGACAACCGATTGATGGGCACGACGATGCGGTGAATGCGATCGCCTTTAGCCCCGATGGCGAGATCTTTGTCAGTGGCAGCGCCGATCGCACCATTCGCATGTGGGATCTGTATGGCAATCTGCTTGAAGAGCTACCCCGACGCCATTCTGATGATGTCAATGCGATCGCCTTTAATTCTGACGGGTCCATGTTTGTCAGTGCCAGTCGTGACCAAACGCTGAGGCTCTGGAACAGAGACGGCACTCCCGTCGGTGATGCCTTCACAGGACACCTGAGTACTGTGACAGCTGTTGCCTTTAGCCCCAATGATGAGTTCATTATCAGCGCCAGCCGAGACCAGACCCTCCGAGTTTGGGACTTGAACGGCGTGCCCGTCGGCAATCCTCTCACGGGGCACGGGGCGACGGTCAATGCCGTGGTCACCGATCCCGAAGGACGCTGGATTATCAGCGGTGGAGGCAATGGCATCCTGCGTCGTTGGGAAGGCGGAACCCTGCAAGAGTGGATTCAGTGGGGGTGCGATCGTCTGAGCCGTCATTCTGTTCTTCAAGCTGAGCGAGCCTCAACGGTGCGTCGGCTCTGTCCTTAGCCGTGCTTTTAACTGAAGAATCGGAGTAACCGAGGAATCGGAGTAACCGAGGAATCGGAGATACAGCCGTCCTCTACAAATGACCTCAAGTTTGAAGGGGCGATCGCCTTAGATTCAAAGCAAAGACGATGGGCAAATCTGCAAATGTAAAGTTTTTTGAATATTGTAGCGGTTTGCTAATGAGTCAAGTATGAAAGCAACCCCTGGACGCTACCTTACTTCACATAGGAATACATACACATATGCAAAATGCGATGCTCCCCTAAAGAAACATCGCATTTTTAACCTTTTCTTTAATTTTCATTAAGAAAAGTAACTCAAAACCTTAAAGCCCATGCCCAACAGCCTAAATTTCGCTCGAATAATTCGCTCGACAGGTTGCTAGCATCTGATGATCTGTGTCGCTGAGCCCATCAATAAGATGATATCCAACCAGCTGGGGTGCGCCTGAAGGGGCTGCATTTCCAGATGCGGCAACCTCAGACGAGGCCATCGGCAGCGAGTAGTCGTAAGACGCCTGCTCGTAGCTGTTAACAACCGTTAAGTTGAGGTGACTTGACCCGACTTCACCATAGAAGCAGTCAAATGACGAATAGGGCATGTAGAAAGCCCCAACAGCGTTCCCACTATCAACCTCAATCACAGCGTAGAAGTTTCCCACTTGATTGGCCTCTGGACTTTGACCGTAGAGATACGTTCCATCGGCGGGGAAAGCGACGTTAGAGGGCTTCTGTGTAGCGTCTGCCTCTGCACGATTTGCAACATGAACTTGCTTGTAGGTAGGAGCAACTTCAGCGGCATTTGCATCCAGAGTCGGAAGACTTGAGATCGCTAAACTCAGCGCCAAAACCAGACCAGCAAAAGGCGATGAAAGCCGATGCCAAAGCTTACGTCGAATGCTGAAGAGTGCAATCAGTTTTTTTTCCATAGCGTTGTTGTCCTACTCACTTTTATTGCTGAACTAGAAGGGGGAGGCCAGCGATGAATGGGCTCGAGTCAATAGTGAAATGACCAACACAGTCAAGCAGCTTCATTTACCAAATAGAATAAACAAAACTTCGAAAGAGCAAATCACCCTTTAGGGCAATCAGTGAAGTGTCACATTAATATTATTTCAGAAAATTGCTAGAGCACCTTTGATACTAAAGATATTCGTATTTGAAATCGAATTTTGCAGTGACCTCTCGATAGTCTTAGAGTGACAGTCGTCAGCAGGAACTGTGATCAAAGTCACAAAGTAGAGAATGGCTCTGGTTCCTTTGTGTTCTTCTTGATCGGTGTTTGGCTTGATCAGCGGGTGAATCGTTAAGTCTCGTCCCACGTCGAGACGCCACGCAGGACATCTGGAATCGGGGTGTCGAATGGAAACTGAAGGAGAGTCTCGCTTAATCCAAGGTACCCAGATTCGGTAAAAGACATCAGAACTCGCTGCAATGCGACCCAAACCTCCGCTTCGTATTCCCAATCGCGATCGCGATGAGCCCGTCCGGCGATCGCCCGCATGGCCCAAAAGTAGCTGTTTCGAACGACAGAACCGCCCTTCTTATAAACCGGGACGTCGTCTTTGTGGATAAGCACAAGATCGTGCTCAAGTCTGGCTCGCATACGTTTACGTCTTCTACTGTCTAACTGCAATGACCCGTCAGGTCTTTTGTGGAGAGTGCCGTCAGTGTCAGCGTAACGCACGCCGCGAACGGGGCAGTACCGCTTTACGCTTTTGCGTTAAGACATTCGAGCAGGATGCTTTCCCTGCTGCTGCGTACTTGTTTAGCTTTGGCAGTTTCTACCCCCCTAAAGCTCCCCCTTGGTAAGGGGGGAAGTTTAATTCTCCCCTTACCAAGGCTACTAAGTACACACATCTTGGCCCTCACCCCCTCAGTCCCCCTCTCCCATTTTTGGGCTATCCATTACGCAAAAGTAGATAGAAGTGTTGCGAGGTATGGATTTGCGATTTCAATTGCGAGAGAATAGAAATTAAGGATACTGATTCCACTCAAGAGGTCAATGAGATGAGAGATTGGGCTAGCTAAGAAATCCATAGCAGTCCA
>JAYKJC010000204.1:0-6811 GCA_035285885.1 Leptolyngbyaceae cyanobacterium
AAAAGCGATCGCATCTCTACTTTTGAAACTGGCAATGGCGTAGAGAATTGCGCAAATGATAAACAGTATCCAGCCAAAGATTTGATAGGTGCGGTCATCGGTTTTCAATTTATTTCGCATTCTTTTAGCGATGGTCTCCTGATAGGGCGTGATAGGGCGTAGAGTTCATATTTGACATTGACTTTACAGCCTACGGCGGCTCCTATCAACGTTTATAGCGCTATGCGCTCTGGTTGAGTACGAGTGTGTGGGGCAACGCCGCGCTCCACACATCCGTTTTTGTGCTTAGCGCAGGTGAAAACTGCTATAGGTTTGATCGAAGGGCTTAGCCAAAAAATAAAATTTCCAGAAAAATCCCCATGTCCAAACTGGTAGAATCGTACTAACAAAAGGCGCTATCGAGTGTTTCAATGGTTCTACATTACGATCCGAAACAATGCCTCCCATCCTCTGCTGAGCTACCCGACTCAGACGATACACCCGTGGATAATGAGTTGCAGAATTTGATACCCAATCTACTCGAAGCCATTTTGGCGATGGTGTGGACTAAGCGACTGGATTGGTTCTTTGGGGTAGACATGGGCATCTACTACGATCCCTATAAACCTGCGGTCGTCCCTGACGGCTTTTTGAGTCTAGGTGTTGAGCGCTTTATTGGTGAGCAAGGCCGTCTAAGTTACGTCTTTTGGGAAGAAGACAATGTTGCCCCCATCTTGGCGTTAGAAGTTGTTTCTAAAACCTATGGCGGCGAGTATGAGCGAAAAAAGGCAATCTACGCAGATTTAGGGATTCGCTATTATGCTGTTTACTTGCCTAATCCACCCTCTCGGCGGAATCGTCAACCCTTAGAGGTTTATATTCTAGTCGATGGAAATTATCAACTGTTAGAGGGAAACCCTGTATGGTTGCCCGAAATTGGCTTAGCACTGGGGCGCGATCGCGGCACCTATCTGGGGCGAGAGCGGGAATGGCTGTACTGGTATGACGAAGCAGGCAACCGCTTGCTGACTCCGGAAGAAAGAGTTCAGCAGGAGCAATCTCGCGCCGAACAAGAACAATCTCGCGCCGATCGACTCGCTGAAAAGTTAAGGGAACTTGGGATTGATCCAAATTCGGTCTAGTTGATTCAGGGCGATCGCCCTACACAGGGCAAATAGCGCGATGAGCGAACACCTAGCGCGTAACGATTGATTATCCACCGACGGGCTCAAGACGAATCAGCTGTCCATTGGGTTCATCCGTCAGCACATAAAGCAGACCATCGGGGCCGAGTCGCACATCTCGCACACGCTGACCAATGGAGATGGCCTCTTCATTTACGACATTGCCTGATGCGTCTACGTCCAGGCGACGAATATCTTGGGAAACCAAGCCGCCCGAAAACAAGTCACCTTGCCATTCGGGAAAGATCGCCCCCCTGTAAACGGTCAGTCCCGATGGAGCAATGGAGGGTGTCCATATCACCTGAGGATCGATCATGTCGGGTAGGGATGTTTCGGGCGAAATGAGTCCGCCAGAATATTCTCGGCTGTGAGTTGCCACGGGCCAACCGTAGTTTTCTCCGGCTTCTATCCGATTGACCTCGTCCCCGCCACGAGCGCCATGTTCAGTGGCCCACACCTGGTTTGTGGTTGAGTCAAACGCCAGTCCTTGAATGTTGCGATGCCCGTAGCTCCACACTTCTGGTGCAGCGTCGGCAGTGTCCACAAACGGATTATCGGGTGGAATGGAACCATCGTCATTGATGCGAATTACCTTGCCCAGATGACTCCCGATATTCTGGGCCTGTTGACGAATGAGTTCGTCTCCCAGGGTGATCGGTGGGTTGCCGCCATCTCCAATGGATGCCAGCAGCGTTTCATCCGGCAGCCACACCAGACGAGAACCAAAATGCTGGGCTCTGGATTTGGGCTGAGACACTTCAAAAATAACTTGCCAGTTATTCAATGCAATCCCATCAAATGTTGCTCGGGCGATGCGGGTGCGGTTGGCAGAAATTGTCCCGTGGGAATAGGTAAAGTAAACTAGCTGATTGTCTTCAAAGCGGGGGTGCAGTGCAATGTCCAGCAGTCCGCCCTGGCTCTCGTTGAAAACGTCAGGGACGCCAGGAATGGGCGTTGGTTCAAGAACCCCATCTCGGACAATGCGGACTCTGCCAGAGCGCTCAGTAATCAACAGATTGCCATCGGGTAGCCAGGCGACGCCCCAGGGATGCTCTAGATTGTCTACCACGGTGACTGTTTGAAAATCTGGATTCGTGCCCGATGGTGACGCTTTTGCCTGGTCGTTCGTAGCCGTGTTGGGTTCAGCCGTGCTGGGTTCAGCGGATGTTGCTTCGTTGGGTGCCGCAGCAGAAGATTCGGATTGAATTTGTGTTGTGCAGCCGATCGCCCCAACGAGGGCGATCGCACTTCCCACGGCAATGAGGTTACGGAAAGTGTGAGCGATAGAAGTGTTGGCGATAGAAAGTGGTTGCTTGATAGGAAGCATTCTTTAGATGATTAGAGTTGAACAGTAGCACAAGAGGACTATCTGCTTAGTATTCTAGACACAGAGAATCAAACTGGGGTTGTGGCAAGAAACATCCAAACGCCATGAGTGACATTCAACAGTTGCCCTTATTCATCAACGAGTTCACCACCGAAATAGACCAGCTGCGGCAGCGATTCATCGCATTATCAGAAGTGGCGTTGCCTCAGAAGGCTAAAGACACCGGACACTATCCGGTTCGCTATGATCACTGCTTTAAGCGCATCGCCCTTGATGTTGCCGTCCATCAGTGCTGGTATGACGTGATCCAAAAACCTGCCATTCGCCATGCAACCGCAGAGCAGCTCCAGCGGGCGATCGCAACGCTAGAAATGATGCTAGACAGCCCTGACGAAGCTAACCGATTCAATCAGATATCTCTAGGGTTTAGAAAGAGGCGTAATGCTGAAGTTAAGTGATGGGCGATCGCCCTTACGCGTCACACTCATTTGAGAAGCAGGCTACTTACTCGCGAGAGGGCTGTGCGGGCTCCTTCGGGTAAGTATCGGCTGGCAACGGATCGCTGGCGAACTCCGGTTGCCGTGACCACCGTTGCCAATCAGAATTGTGCAGCAGAGTGTAAAAGCAGGGGATGATAAACAGTGTCAGGAAGGTGGCTAACGACAGACCTGAGAAGACGACGATGCCCATAGGCTGAAGGAACTCGGAGCCTTCTCCCAATCCCAGGGCGAGGGGGAAGAGGCCCAACACGGTGGTAATGGTTGTCATGAGGATGGGACGGAGTCGCTGGGGGGCGGCGAGGAGGATGGCTTCTCTTGGCGTGATATTGTCGCGCAGGCGGATTTGGTTGGCGAGTTCCACCATGATGATGGCGTTGTTGACGACGATGCCCACCAGGAGGACTGCACCCACGATGACGGTTGCGCCGATCGCCGTCTGCGTGACGTACAGCCCAAAGATGCCTCCAGCGAGGGCGAGGGGAACCGTGAGCATGATCACCAACGGGTCGATGAGGGCGTTGTATTGAACGGCCATCACCACAAATACGAAGAAGGCGGCGAGTCCGCCCAGTAGGCGCAACGACGCCTGGAGTTCTCGGTTGGTGTCAGCATTGAAGCTGGGCAGCAGGGAAACGCCTTCAGGCAGCTCAAATTCTGAAAGCACTTGGCTAACTTCCTCAAGGGCTTGACTCAAGCTGGCATCTTCTGCGAGGTCGCCTTCGATGAGGTAGACTTGGCGCTGATTAATCCGCTGGATCTCTCCGGGAGCAACACCCTGCTCGATTTCGGCAATGTCTCCCAGGCGAACAAGCTGATTGTCAGCGGTGAAGAGGGGGATCTCACGCAGTTGGTCAGACCGTTGGATCGAGTTGCGCGGTAACTGCACTCGAATATCGACCAGGCGATCGCTCCTCTGTAGCTGGGTAGGAACTGAGCCATCCAGTGCTGTTTGAATGGTATCGCCCAAATCTTGAGCAGACAGTCCCAGATCTGCAACCCGTTCCCAATCGGGACGAATCTGGATTTCGGGCTGGGGTTCTTCAGCATCGGGACTGAACCGCGCCAGGGACACCCGCTCGCTGAGCGTGGCCAGCATCCGCTGTCCGGTTTCTTGCAGCACGGCTGAATCATTGCCCTGGAGACCCACGTCAATTTCAGCTCGCACGGGGGAGTTGGTGAGAATCAAACCGCGCACGGATTCAGGGGATGCACGAATGTTGGTATCGACCACAGGGAGCTGACTGAAGAGAGTGTTCATGCGTTCGACAAAGGCCGTGACATCACTATTGGGCTTGAGCGTGATGGTGCTGTCTCCCCGTAAGGCATTCACACTGGTGGTGGAGGCAAATAGGGAGCCGCCTGATGTGGTAAACACATAGTCGGTTTCGGGTTGTTCGAGCAGGAGCCGATCGATTTCTTGCATGACCTGACGGTTGTCGGCAATGGGGGTGCCGGGAGGAAACTGCACCCGAACGTCGGCCTGACCTGTGTTAATGCGAGGTAAGATTTCTTGAGGAATTCGATCGACCATCCAAAAGCTGCTGCCGCCGAGGATGGCGATCGCCCCCGCAATGATCCAGACTCGGTGCTGAAGAATCTGGGCCAGTAGTCGGCCATATTGAATCGTGATGCCGTTGAGTCGCTGGTTGAACCACCGGATCGGCATCAGCCGATGGAACTGACTGGAACCGGGAATGGCTAAAAGTCGGGCAGCGAGGGTGGGAACCACCGTGAGGGCTACAATCAGCGATGCGGCAACGGCAAAGCTGATGGTAAGAATGAGTTCATTGAACAGCAGCGAAATGAAGCCCCCAATGAGTAAGAAGGGCAAAACGGCGACAAGGTTGGTGGAGGTAGATGCGAGTAAGGCAGACTCCAGTTCTTGGCTGCTGGCCTCGGCTTGACGAATGGCGCTTTCTGCCAGTCGTTGGGAAAGCCGTTTGGGTAATCGCCGTTTCCGTTCTCCTGTTTCATCGCCATCACCATTTCCATTGCCGTTGCTGTTGCCATTCCCGTTCTCGTCTGTGCTGGCGTCAGCCCCATCGGGGAGGCTTGAGCGGGGACGCAGGGCATTGGCGATGTTCTCCAACATGACGATGGAGTTATCGACCACGATGCCCACCCCCAAAGCGAGTCCGCCCAGGCTGAACACGTTGAGGGACAGGCCAAACAGGCCCATCATGACGAGCGCAGAGAGAATCGCGAGGGGAATCGCAAATACGATAATAAGCGTCTGCCGGATGGAGCCTAGAAATAGGAGAACGGCGATCGCCGCCAAGGTCGCTCCTGTCAGGCCAGCGGTTGTGACATTCTGGATGGAACTGCGAATAAATCGGGATTCGTCCAGGGTATTGGTAATCAGCATTCCTTCCGGAATGACGCCTGTTTGACGGAGAAACTCCATTTCTTCTTTTACCGCGTCCACAACGGTGACGGTGTTGGCATCCGGCTGCTTTTGGATGCTGACCTTCACCGCAGGCAGTCCATTCAGCGTAACGAAGATGCGCTGTTCTTCTGTGCCGTCGATGATGTCGGCTACGTCGCGCAGGTAGATTTGCTGGGGCGGATTGGTGCCCTCAATGGCGATCGCCAAATTCCGAATTTCGTCGGCAGACTGGAATCGGCCCACCAGTCGCGTTAAGGATTCGTCATCACCGCCCCGCAGTCGTCCCCCAGAGGTGTCCTGGTTGCGTTCTTCCAGTGCATCCAGCACATCGGTTAAGTCAATGCCGAAACTTTGAAGCCGCTGCAAATCAATGTTGACCTGCACTTCTTCTTGCACCCCACCGGAGATGTCTACATTAGCAACGCCGGGAATACGCAAGAGTTCTCGCCCTAGTTCTTCATCAGCGAAGATGCGCAGGTCGAGGGCGGACAGCGCATCGGAGGTAAGCGCCATTTCATAGACCGGAAGCTGAGAAGGCTCGAACTTAAACAGTCGCGGCTGTTCCAGGTTGTCGGGTAAACTCTCCCGCGCCCGGTTTAGCGAGGCCGTGGCATCGTTTAGCGCCTGGTCAATGTCGCCGCCCGGTTCAAAAAACAGGTCAATACTGATGCGTCCTTCGCGGGTGCGAGAAAAGACGGTCACCACCCCCTCTGTGGCGGACAAGGCTTCTTCGAGCGGACGCGTCACTTCATCAACCGCGACTTCTGGGGCGACACCTGTAGCCTCAACCCGCATGCCAATGCGGGGATAGGTAATGGAGGGCAAGAGGTCTACGGGAAGCCGCGAAATGATGAAGATTCCCAACACGACCACGGCGATCGCCAACACGAAGGTGCCGATGTGCCGTCGACTGGCGAGACGGCTGATGCTGAGTCCTGAGCTAGAAGGAGGGTTGGGCATGGGAGAAGGGAAAAAGGGAAGAACGAAGAAGGAAGAGAGAAGAAGGAAAAGGGAAGAGAGAAAAAGGAAGAGGGAAGCAAAAGGTTAGGGGTCGGAGAGGAGGCTGGGCTGGATGGTTTGGCCGGGGTTGAGGGGTTGATTGGCCCGGAGAATGTAGGATTCACCGGATTCGAGTCCGGAGAGGATTTCGACGTTGCCGTCGCGGCGATCGCCCACGGTAACGGTGCGGGGTTCGGCGGTTGCCTGTTCTCCTGCATCGGCCAGAACAAAGACAGTTGTTTCGCCTGAGGGATTTTCGGCATCACCCAGCGCCAATGCGCTTTCGGGAATGGTCAGGATTTGCTGACTCACAGGCGAAACAAAATCTACTCGGGCAATCAGCCCACTGCTAATCTGCTGCTGGGGATTTGACAGGGTGATTTCGACGGGAATGAGGCGGGCGGCGGCATCGGCCACAGGAGAGATGCGCGTGACG
>JAYKJC010000205.1:0-8000 GCA_035285885.1 Leptolyngbyaceae cyanobacterium
GAGGTTCACTCGTTGGATGGGAATCTAAAGGGACAAACCCCGTCGAGTCCATACCGGAGTCCGCCATACCGGAGTCTGCCATACTCAAGTCAGCACCAGTATCGATAGGAACGAATCCTGTAGGGTCGCTGGGTTCACTTGATGTTTCCAGGTTGTCAACTCGCTCTTCTTGAAGTGGATAGTCCTGGGGTGAATACTCTTGAGGTGAATACTCTTGAGGTGAATACTTTTGAGACTGAGTTTCCTCAGATAGTTCTTCGAATAGAGGGTCTTCAAAGACATCCTCTTCCGGTAACGATTCTTCAACCAGCTCCTCTCCGCCCCGCTCTTCTTCAAAGAAATCCTCCTCAACTTCCTCCTCAAAGAACTCAACGTCAGAGACACTCGCTGGCGATTCCGACCTATCGAGGGCGAACGGGTCTAGTAGCGTCGATGCCTCAGCTGGTTCTGAAAGCGTTGAGGTTTCCATCGCTAACGGATCAACCAATGTAGACGCCTCAGTGAGAAAGGGCGATCGCTCGGTACGGTTCGGCTGGGTCTCTTCGAAGATGTCTGCGCTTTGCGTGTCAAGAATGGTAGAAGCGTCGGTGCGAAAGGGCGATCGCCGATCGTCGTCTTTCACTGAATCAGTCTTAAATCTATTGGCTTCGAGATCAGGAATGGGAGACTTGGGGGCGTTTTGAAGGTGATTGAGCGATTTAGGCAACTGTTTGTAGCGCTGCTTCAGCACCGTCATCGCTTCTTCAGCCCATTGTCGAGTAGGTTCACTCGAACTTTTCAACAGTTCCTTGCAGCGAATGAAGGCTTGTTGATACTCACCGTGGCCTTCATAGGCTTTCACTAACCCCATCTGCGCCCTTAGCTGCAAAGAGCGTCGTTTCGCATTTTGATGAACCGTTTCGAGTTTGGCGATCGCCTCAGGGTAATTTTTCTTGTCAATCGCGTCTAAACCTGCTTCTAAAACAACCTCAAACGCCCTTTCTTCGATGTTTGATGAGGCAGATGGATTAGACTGATTCGGATCGGAGAACTGTGGCATAAACATCCCTCAGGCAGAGAGAAACGTTAATAAAAAACGTAAACAATTACTTTGAATGGGTCCGTGACTCAACATACGTCACCCAACAAAAGAGTGACACGTTCAGCAGAGTGGCGCTTTCACAGCGGGTTGCATTAAACACATCGGACCAGTCGTCTGTCAACTCTGCTTCGATGGTGGATGGACTATGCCTTGTACAGCACACCTGCCATCAAAGCCTGCTCGATATCACCCTAAAACGACACCCTAATGAAACAAGATGCAACAAAACGAGCCCCAAATCCTACTTGGGGTGCCAAAACAGACTAGCAAACTATGTCAAGTAACTACCAGATCAGCGCAACATTATAGGCTAGCCCATTCTGATCTTGTGTGAATGGGCGTACCAAGATAACGTTCCGTTAAGCAAAGAGTCTGAGGCTATTTCTTAACAAATTACGTAGAAATCATGCAAGAAATCAGTAGGAAGTTAGTACTACCCTCACCTTTCATATTTCATTTTCTAAGTCATGAGGAAACCAGCGCTTTGTTAATTCGATCTGTTAACTAAGGAAGAGGGCAGATGGGTTGGTTTACCGCTTCTATTGAGTCTATTACTGCTTCCATTGAGAAAATCTGAAACGTTCAGTCAATAATCAGAGGGGACTATGGTGAATACAAAGATAACTTCGATGGCTATATAAGTTAATTTAGGTGGTAGCAGAAAAAGCTTTCTAAAGACATTCTTTAGTTGACTGGAGCCCATCTGTTGGACTCACGAGTCTACCCAAAGTAATATTTTTTGTCGAAATTATGGGAATTTTCGTTAAGCTAATAAAACCTATTGAAGGTTTTTGAATAAAAAATTGAGTTTTTCCGAGAAATAATCTATTTTAACTTAAGAATAAAATTCGCTTTTCGAGTCTATAAAGCCTTAAAGTAATGAAATTAGAAGACATTTTTGTTTTCAAGTATGGGTCTTTCAGTTGACTCAAAAAGTTAGACAAACTTCTGTTGAAGTCGTTCAGGTACATTACTATGGAAATATTTGCGTTCACAGAAAACGCAGTTGGGTACGAGGATCCGAGACCTGAGCCCCAATTGCGTAGTTTCGAAGAAATCAACTTAGAGGTTCCCAAATCTGCTGTTTTAGGTGTCGCAGGTGTTGTCGCTGCATCAGCGATTGCAACCTCTCCTTATACTGCTGAGGCAGTTGTTCAACAAGGAGATGTTTGCCCAGAAGTAGGTGCCGTTCAGCGTAGTCTGAATAGCCTGGGTTTCAGTGTTGGTGCTGCAGATGATATTTTTGGTTCCCGGACAACCAACGGAGTTCGGAGTTTCCAGGCATCAAGAGGATTGGCTGTTGATGGAGTCGTAGGTCCTTCGACAGCAGATGCTCTAGGGTTGGGTGATGCTGGAAATGCAGACAGTCCCTTTTTGATTGGCAATAGCTGCGGCGGTGGTTCAAGTGCAGGAGACAGTGGTACGGGCACTGTCAATGCCAGCGCACTAACAGTTCGCACTGGCCCTGGTGTTGGATTCGGTACTGTGGGTACGCTTTCGAGCGGGACAGGCGTAACATATGACACATCATCACGTACCAATGCCAGCGGTTATGTATGGGTGAGACTGGATAGTGGAGCCTTCACAGGACGATGGATCGCTGAAGACTTCTTGAGCACCGGAGGTGATGGGGGTGGCACAGGCCAGGAAACCTCTAGCACTGTGACTGCCAGCTCATTGGTCGTTCGTACAGGGCCCGGCACTGGCTTTGGCAGCGTGGGCAGCCTGGGTTCAGGAACCACCGTTTTCTTTGATCCCACTTCTCGTACATCGGCCAACGGATATACCTGGGTTGAAATTACTCAGGGTGCCTATGCAGGGCGCTGGGTTGCTGAAAACTTCTTAGGAACAGGGGAGGGGGGTGGCACAGGCCAAGAAGCCTCCAACACCGTGAACGCTAGTTCACTTGTGGTTCGCACGGGACCGGGCACTGGCTTCGGTAGTGTTGGCAGTCTAGGGTTGGGAACAACGATTTTCTTCGATCCGACCTCTCGTACGTCGGCCAATGGTTACACCTGGGTTGAAATTACTCGAGGTGCCTACGCAGGTCGCTGGGTCGCTGAGAACTTCCTAGGCTCTGGCAGTGGCGGTGGCGGTAGTGCCAGTGGTGTCGGCAGAGTTTCCACGACTAGCGGACAGGGTGTCCGTGTTCGGACTGGAGCTGGCACTGGTTTTGGCGTTGCTGGTAGCTTACCCGAGGGGGCTGTCGTGAACTATGACGTATCGAGCGCAACCGCCAATAATGGCTACACCTGGGTTCGAATTACTTCTGGTGCTTTTGCAAACCGTTATATCGCTCGTGAATTCTTGCGTTAAGGGTTAGTGCAATTGTTGAAATCTTTAGCGGGTTCGATGCTGATGCCTGTCGAGAACGAATCGGCTAGCACCCGCTAAGCAAGCAAATATAGCGGTTTGCTAATGGATCAAGTACAAGATCACCCCGTGAACAATGGGCTTAAGCCCATTGCCTGTGCCTAATCCATTTGCACACCGCTCTGAAAGTAATGCTGCTTTGGATGTTTCATCTAGAGCGACATTGCTTTCCTGCGTGGGGGTCGAATAGGTGTGGGGTGAAACGTGGCAACTCGCTAAAGGGTTTTACAACTGCCCCAGAGACAGTTGCGCTTCACGGCTACCGATGCCAGGTCGTATGGCTGGATGATAAAGCATTTGGATAACCGCTTCATCAATGGGATCGTAATCCGTCACGCTTGTCCAGCCTTGATAAAAGATACTGTTTTGATAGTCCCAGGAATCTTTCAAAATTCCGAGGGATTGGGTGAGTTCTTCTCGAATGACGTGATCGCGTTCACGCTCGTTCAAGTAGTTGGATGAAATCAAAATTCGCGCACGATTGATTTCATTCTGATTCCACCAGGTCCAAACATGTCCGACCTGTCCTCTCCGTACGTTGGGGTCGTATCGGGAAAAGTTCTCTGCCTGGACATAGTAAAACTCGACATTAGGGGTGCTACACCCGTCACCGGCGATCGCCACTTCGATCGGCTCCCACCGATTACTCAAGCCGGATTGCGCAACGATTGTAGCCAGTTCGTCAAAGTTTCCATTAATGTCGCTGATAACCTCATCCACCGTTGAGCGAACGGCTCGTTCAGCTTGTCGAGAAATATTCTCTTGTGTAGGAAAGTTTAGATTAATACAAATATCATTTTCCCAACGGCGAACCATCGCAGACGCATTGCCTAACTCACTGCCAATTGCAACTTCGAGGAAATAGTTAATTTCATTCTGATCAAAGGGGCGAATCGTTGTGGTTCTTGCCCAGTTGATGGCCGTTTCGTCATTCGTTCTGGCTTGACTGGGGCGATTTCTGCGGTCGGTCTGAATATCGCTTTCAGACGAACCGCTCGTCGTTCCTGAAGAGACTCTGGCCGTTTGAACATCATCACCAGAAGCGAGGGTTCTTTGAGAGGAACTGCTTTGAGAGGAACTGCTTTGAGGAGAGGAGGCTGTGGAGGCCGCAGATCTAGAAGCATTAGACTCTGGAGCGCGCCGATTAATGCAATCTCTCTGGGGCGTCACCAGATCGCCTCTTACCCATCCCTGGTCTTGTGACCCATCAAATTGAGCCCCGTACCAGGTGTATCCATCAGGGGCGAGGTAGGTTGCTAAAACGGTGAGGCGATCGCCCACTCGTCGGCGTCCTAACAATTGCCCTGCAAGCGAAGGCGCTGACCGATAGTTGATTTCTGCATTGGGGGAGTTGGCTGTCAGTCGAGCTGAACAACCGACAAAAGCTTGAACGGTATTTTGAGCAGTCAGAATCGATTGAGAGGACGGTGCCACAGATTCAGATGGATCAGCTCTGTTTTCTGTCCCATTGCCGCCTAAGACACTGAGACTGGTTACGCCCCCAGTCAATGAGATCCACGTTGCTAAAGCAGTTGACGTAAAAACACCTATACCCACGATAAGCTCCCCTTTATATTGCCTAACTTTGACAAGTAGTACTTGACCTAGAGCTGCATAATGGTAGGTTCTTGAGAAAAATCTCATGCTTTAAGAAAACAGGTGACCCGTAAATTTTAGTTCACTTGTACTGCAAAAGCGAGTGGACTCTTCTTCTTACACTACCTCGGTGGTGCAACTGTTGAAGTCAGCGGTTGGACTGATTGACAGCGCCAGAACAGTGACACAGTCATGCCATCAAACATCGATCCAACTTCACCCACAGTATTTATCTTTTTTCTCGCCCTGTTCAGTAAGAGCAATCCACTTTGCAAAAAGTCCAATAAAACCAATACTGAATTACAGTTCCCAAATGGTTGGCAAAATTCCCAAGATTGAGAAAGTGTATTCGCTTCAGCACATACGTCTAAGTCGGGGGTAAAAAATAGTGGGCTCGTTATTCTGAATGACGCCGTGCCAATTTAATAGGTGCCCATAGCGTCGAAAATTGACGGGGGTCACGATGATGCTTCTCTGCCCCCTCTCATTCGCATGAGACTTACATCTGGTTGAGGGTGCTGATGGGCTGAGCCTGCCCTGGCTAACGGATGCGTCTTATTTTACGTCCAGAATTATGGTCAGAATTTTTGACGGCGTTGTTGGGTTTCCTTCCGTCAACCACAACCTACAACTTTTGGCCATTTCAGGAGATGTATCAGGCCCTCAAAAGCCCGCCATCCCCTTCTTTTCTCGCTAAATGACAGACTATTAGCTCAACTAAACTAAACAAAAACAGATGTTTGGAACTCTCCAAGTCCCAAACATCTGTTCTTGATCAAACTTAACTAACGTGCATAGCGCTACATCTGAGCACTATTGCCGCACATGTGTTGCAATCTATCGAAATTTATCAGTCGCGGGAAGCTGCGGCGATCGCCCGTGCTTCCTTCACCATAGAAATTAACGTCTGATGGGCATCTTCTGAATCTTCGAGTTCATGGTCAAACGCAATTTCAACGGGAACTGTGCTGGTTTCGGTTTGAACTAGCAAATTCATGCCGCTGGGCTCGACTTTAATCATCTGAGCGGCAAGCGCATCATCTACGCCGCCATAAAACTTTGCGTATAGCAAAATTGCATCGGCATGGTCATCATTCATATGAGCACAGATGCGATCGCTCACTGCTGGGGTAATCGGGTCAGCCATAAAACCTTAGAAATTCAAAAGTGTCATCTTAATCGAGCGGAGTCATATGTATACAGAATATGACTCTCCCCCATAGCCTACAAGATTTGAGAAGCAATATCTCATGTTCTGAAAACTATTTGGAAACGATCTGGAAACGATCTTGGAATTATTGTGTTCTCAGAGTGATTTGGTTAACGAAGTATGGGTTAACGGAGCAGTTCCGGGCTTAAGGGGGTTTCCATTTTGAACTTAGTAAAACACTCAAACGCTTACATTGTAAAGTGTTGAACCAACCGAGTGAGGTTGATCGCGATAAATGATAGCAGGAAGAGAGCCATCAAAACATTTAGAAAGTTTCGAAAGGTTTGCATGTCAGCAAGTCCTCATGTAATAGCACCACGTATCGGAGAAATTTCCACCCAATACTTTAACAGTCTGTCTCCAGGAGGATGCACTTTGTAAGAAAGAATTCAACAGAAGTGCGATCGCCCGTTACAAACTTGCAATTAAAACATGCTCAGGCTTTTTGTCGCTGCACCAACCCCGTGACGATCGCCAGTCCAAACACGCCGAGAATTGCAAACAGCAGGAGTATCTTACCGCCCTCCAGAAGTCCTGCACCTAGGGCGACAATGGGCGGATTGGAGATGAGAATGCTGATTACAAGAGCGGGAGCAAACTTAATCCAGGGGGCTTTGGTGAGGCCAACGCCGTAACACACAAAGTCAAAGAATCCGGTCATCAAGAATCCGGTCATTAGAAAAAAGTTGCGTTCAAGGTGCCGCTTGCTGAGGGTGTCGATCCGATCCATGAAGCGATCGCCCACCAATTTCTTTACCAAGCCCTGCCCGAAGTGCCGCGATAGGAAAAAGCTGAGGGAGCAGGACAGCAGATCCGCCACACAAATCACCACGACCCCTTGGGAGAATCCCAGTAGCGCACCGGATAGTACCGAGTAGGCGGTGCCCGGAAGGGCAGGAATGACGACGCTGGTGAATCGCAAAATGAAAATAGCGAGGGGTGCCCAGACGCCCAACTGATCGACCTGAGCCCGGATCTGGCTGACGCCATATCGCTGTACAAAGATGGTGATGAGGGCGATCGCCACCAAAATGGCCACAAATTGCAGAACTTTTGGAATGCGCTGACTCATGGAAACACCTTAGATGAGCATCTGTGCCTTTGACTCAAGACACCATTCTCATATCAAAGGCTCTTAAGATAGTCGCCCACTCTCAGCGCATTGGCAATCACCGTCAGCGCTGGACTGATGCTACTGCTGGACGGGAAAAAGCTGCTGTCCACTACGTAGAGGTTCTCGATGTCGTGGGTGCGACAGTTCAGATTCAACACAGAGGTGGCGGGATCGGTGCCCATGCGACAGGTACCGCACTGGTGGGCGACGACCTGAATGGGCGCTTCGCCTCGGGGATGCACCCCGCTGCCCTGGAATCCTTTCGTCGTCTTCTCCACAGCCTTTAATGCCTCAATCCAGCGGTAGATGAGGCGATCGTGGGCTTCGGTGTTGTTGGGGGTAAATTCCAGCTTCAGCTTGTTTTTCTCTAGACGCACCCGATTTTTGGGGTCAGGTAAGACTTCCGTTTGTGCCCACCAGCCGATGGAGCGGGTCGCGAGTTGCTTCAATCCAGCCCCCGGCATGACGCGAGCGAGGACGGACAGAATCGGTGGAGACTCGGCAAAGATCACGTCTTGCAAGAGTCCGCCTGTATTTTGAATGTGGCCCATGGGGTAGTCGTAGGTGCGATCGCCCCAGTAGAAATCATTGACGCTCACACTCCGGGGAAACTTTCCAGAATTGGC
>JAYKJC010000206.1:0-9337 GCA_035285885.1 Leptolyngbyaceae cyanobacterium
CGGTGCTGCTGGTTCGAGAGATGATTTCCGGCTGTCTTGTTCCCAGCGTCTCGCTGGGGATAACATCTAGAGCCTCTGGCTCCCATTCAAATGGGAGCCGGAGGCTCTTGCAACGGTTCCCCGCCAGAGACAGGGAACCAGACATGAATCAGCAACGCCCAATCTCACGCATGTGCTTTATCACGCATGTGCTTTAGCTAAGCACCCACGTGACTAAGGTCGGAAATCGAATCATCAATAACAATCCAATGAGCTGAATCACAATAAACGGAATCACCCCCCGATAAATTTCCGTGGTTTTCACCTCCGGCGGAGCAACCCCCCTCAAGTAAAACAACGAGAACCCAAACGGCGGCGTCAAGAATGATGTTTGCAAATTCACGCCCAACATCACGCCAAACCAGACCAGAGCCGCTAATGCGGGATTCTCAGCATTGGGTAACAGGTCGGTAGCAAACTGCTGCACCACGGGAATCATCAGCGGCACGATGATGAAAACAATCTCAAAATAATCCAGGAAAAATCCCAGGATAAAAACCAGGACATTCACAAAGATCAGGAAGCTGACCACGCCTCCAGGCAGATTTAGCAGCACCTCTTCGACCAGGGCATCTCCTCCGAGGCCCCGAAAGACCAGGCTAAAAATCGTTGCTCCAACCAGCAAGATAATGACCATTGAGGTCAACTCAACGCTGGAAATAATGGCTTCTTTGAGAATGTTGAATGATAGGCGACGGTTCAATGCCGCCAGCACCAGCGCACCGACAATGCCCATCGCACCCGCTTCAGTCGGCGTTGCCACTCCGGCAAAAATACTGCCGAGAACCACTAAAATCAGCACGAGCGGCGGCAGCATCACCTTCAGAACCCGCAGGGCTAGCTCCCCCGTTGTCAGCGTCAACATTTCAGGCGGAAGCGCTGGAGCTGCTTTGGGTCTAAAAATGGCGATCGCAATCGTATAGAGCAAGTACATTCCAGCGAGGGCGAGTCCGGGGAGCAGTGACCCGAGGAAGAGATCGCCGACGGAAACCCCCAACTGGTCACCTAAAACAATCAGCACCACACTCGGCGGAATCACCTGTCCCAGGGTTCCTGATGCGGCGATGATGCCCGTTGCGAGAGAGGGGGCATAGCCGTAGCGCAGCATGATGGGCAGCGAGATCATGCCCATAGAGACGACGGTTGCACCCACCACCCCTGTCGCAGCGGCTAGCAGCGTTCCGACGAGAATCACGCCAATGGCCAAGCCACCCCGCAACCGACCAAACAAAATTCCAAAGGTTTCTAGCAGGTCTTCCGCCAACCCCGATCGCTGCAAAATCGTGCCCATCAGAATGAAGTAGGGGATGGCGAGAAGCACGTAGTTCGACATGATGCCGAAGATGCGCTGGGGCAACGCTGAGAACAGAATCCAGTCAAACTCTCCGATAGCAGAGCCAATGAGCGCAAACACAAGCCCAGCGCCACCCAATGCAAATGCAACGGGATACCCGGTGAAAATCAGGAGCAAAGCTCCCAAAAACATCAATAGGCCAAGATATTCAAGCATCTTGACCTCCTTGACGAGAGGATAAGTCCATCGATGTGTTCGTCAGAATGGCGATGCTTTTAATGCCTTCAGAAATTCCCTGAAACGCCAGAAGAGCAAACGCCACAAGAATCATGGTCTTGAGTGGATAGCGAGGCAGTCCACTCGGGTCAGACGACATTTCCATGACTTGCCAGGAATTGATGACGGCTGGCCAAGATGAGACGAGAATCAACACGCACATGGGCAACAGCATGAGGGCTGAGCCCAACAAATCGATCCATGCTTTCCCTTTTGGGGAGAATCGGCTGTAGAGAATATCGACCCGCACGTGAGCGTTGTGCTTAAGAACGTAAGCTGCCCCCAGTAGAAAAATGAGGCTAAATAAGTACCATTGCACCTCGATGTAGAGGTTGGAACTGAGATTCACGCCAATAAATTTACCCAAATATCGAGTGATGGCATTGTAGGCTCCGATCGCCACCATCATCAGCGTCAACCCAATCGTCAGTATCCCAATCCATTCACTGAGGCGATCGATCCACCTCGAAATTCTTAACAGTACTTGCATCACAGCATCCTAACAGCATCCACACAGAAACATCCCTGACATCAGCAATGCTCTAAATTGTGATGAGAGATTGATTGTAAGTCATCATTTTAGGACGAATGGTGCCGTGAACTTTGTAATCGTTCCGTCCGAATTGCTCGAATATTCGCTCGAATATTCGCTCGAATATTCGATGGAATGATCTGAATGTTTTGGGGCGATCGCCCCTCCTCCCAGCAATTCTCATTTTGAAAGACTTCGCGCCCTGTCGGCGCTCACTTGTATCGGTTCAGGGGACAAAACGGTCGCCGCAAGCGACCGTTTTGTCCCCTGAACTTCCATATTGAAAATTGCTGCCCTCATCCCTACTCTCTTGGCAGACTGGAATGAACACCCGCCTCATCTCACCATCATCTGCAAGAATACGTGAGAACACGGAGCGATTTAATTGTCTTCACGTGAAATCTGTCTCCACTTCAGTCGATCACCCACCACCCACCCGACTTATCCCTGGATATAAATTGATACAACTGGGGTTTTACTTAAGTGAATGATGAAGTTGAAGAGAGCGGCTTGACGATGATCTAGGTGAATGTCACGGTCAAGATATGGGTTTCCGCAATAGTGGCTTGATTTGGATTTTTGTGTAACTGCGGGCCTTCTGTCCGCAGTCACACAAAAATCTGAATCCTAAAATCTGCACACATCCACGAGAACGATGTACTGACGTCAAGGGGAGCGCTTCTACCACTCGCCTTCCACAGACATCTCAGGACACTCTTAACTATGACCTCTGCGTTGATTTCAAATGGAGATTCGCTTCACTTTCCTGCCAGGGTGCGGCTATCAGATCAAGAAACGGCTCTATTGCACAAAGCTCAGGCGGTTCTAAACGACCATTGGCTTGGCCATGCAACGCAACCCGCTCCTCAACTGTATCCCTATCAGTGGAGTTGGGATTCGGGCTTCATCGCCATGGGCTATGCCCATTACGACCAAGAGCGCGCCATGCAAGAGTTGCGATCGCTCTTCCAGGGTCAATGGAAAAATGGCCTGTTGCCTCACATCGTATTTCACAACTGGGACGAAAACGGTAGAGCCTACTGCCCTGGTCCTGACGATTGGCAAGTGGAGCGATCGCCCTATGCCCCTCGCCACGTGCCCACCTCAGGCATCATTCAGCCGCCCATTCACGCAACTGCTGCCCTGCACATCTATCGCCATGCGCGAGATCAAAAGCGAGCGTATGATTTCTTAATTGAGCTGTTTCCTCAACTGGTCGCATGGCACCACTATCTCTACCGCGAACGCAACCTTGAACAAGACGGACTCATCTACATTCGGCATCCCTGGGAATCCGGTCAAGATAATTCGCCGCTGTGGGACAGTTTGATGCAGCGAATGCTACTTGCGCCCCATCGTATGCCCGCATCGACCCACGGACACACCCGCCTTGTGCGCAAAGATGCCCGTTCTCAGGACGATGATTTGTATCTTTACCTGCTAAATCGTGCGGGTGACTGCGCCTATGATGAGGCGTTGATTCAGCGGGATTGTCCATTTTTGGTGCAGGATGTCTTATTCAACGCGCTGCTGGTGAAAGCGAACCAGGATTTGGCGGCGATCGCCACTCTCTTGGGATTTGACGCAAAACCCTTTGACCGTTGGGCACAGCAAACCGCCCGCAGCATCAACATCAAGCTCTGGAATCCATTCGAAGGGTTCTACATGTCCTACGACTTGGTGGCAGAAGCCCAAATTCCCGTCTGCGTCGCGAGTAACTTTACACCGCTGTATGCCCAAATTCCAAACCCTGAGCAGGCCAGTGAAATGGTCTCGCATCTCTTTTCCAGCGCATTCCAGGGAAATTCGCTAGGCAAATGGGCTGTGCCGAGCTGTAGCCGCCAGGAAATGGGGTTCTCAGCCTATCTCTACTGGCGCGGCCCCATCTGGATGAATCTTAACTGGCTCCTTTACCACGGGTTATTCGCGAATGGATTTGTCGCCGAAGCCCACCACCTCCGTCAACTGACCCTCCGACTGTTCAATCGTTCGGGGTTTTGTGAATACTTTCATCCCGATTCAGGCGAAGGGCTGGGGACACCCAATTATTCCTGGTCAGCCGCATTAGCCATTGATCTCATTTTGGGCAGTCCATCGCTAGGGGCTTCAGGGTCGAATGACCCGATGTAAGCGATTCAGAGATAAGGGACTTGCTTGCGAATCCCTAAGCGATCTAAAGGCAATCTAAACTCGATAACCGCTTTCTTCAAAACGCACCTATGATTGGGACAAAGTTTATCCATTTGTCCAGAAGGTTCTTATCGCGTGAGGCATTCTTCCCAGCGACGGTCTCAATCCTCTAAATCACCCAAAAACCGTCCCCCATCGACAGGAACGGAGAAACGGGGTTCCGTTCTCCGAAGTCATTCGTCCCGACTTTGGCCCGTTGCGCCGCTAGCAGGGATTGCTGTGTTGTGGACGCTCATTGTCGGCCATACGGCATGGCGGCTTTGGGTTGCGGAGCCTATCGAAGACCCTCAAGTGTTAGCCGCCACGAGCCAACTCCAGGGCGTCTCAGAACTGGCCTCCATCATTGTGCCTGCTCAGAATGGACGGCCAAAGCTCATTCCCTTGCCAGAAGCGGAGGAAGTTTGGCAGTGCGAAGTCGTGGTCATTGGCGGATCGCTGGGGGGCGTAGCTGCGGCTTCTCACTCGATGGCCTCGGGCGCACAAACCTGCCTCATTGAAGTGACTCCGTGGCTTGGCGGACAAATCAGTTCTCAGGGAGTATCGGCCATTGATGAATCCTGGACGATGCGCTGGGGAGATAAGTTCTCGACCAGTTGGGAGCGGTTCAAGTCCATTATTGAGGAGCAGACGGTTGAGCTGCCCGGTTGGGCGGGGGGAACCTCTCGCAAGGTCAGTCAGTTAAATAGCTGCTGGGTCGGGCCTTTGTGTTTCTTACCAGAAGCGGGCGATCGCGCCTCCACTGCCTTGCTGGAAGAGGTTGCTCAATACGCGCCCGACAGTCAATGGGCGGCGTCCACTGCTTTCAAAGGGGCAGAATTTAGCGACGATGGTCGCCGCATCACGGCCATCTATGCTGTTCGCAGAGAACCCCGTGACGAGACGTATCAACCCAAAGGTCAGCTCTGGGAAGAATTGAACGTTTGGTATGGCTGGTCTGACACCGACGAATTTCGCAAGACCCCACTCCGCATTGAACCGCCCCCCGGCGAAGACTTCATTGTGATTGACGCAACGGACACAGGCGAACTGGTGGGGTGGGCCAAAATTCCCCATCGGCAAGGATCAGATGCTCAGTCCGTCGCCAACGAACCCAATGCTCCAGGGAAAAGCAACCCCGAATGTACTCAGGCATTTACCTTTCCGTTTTTGCTGGCGATTCACAACGATGGCGGCAAAAGTCTGGAGCGGCTCAAAGCCCAGGATTCAGACTATAACTTGATTGAGCATTGGCGAGCCTATTCCTTGAATGGATTTCCGACGTTTTCTGGGCGCAGCTTTTTCAACTATCGGCGGGTTGTCAGCCTGATTCAAAACGATCCCATCCGGGGAACGCCGATTCCTGGCGACATCACGGTCGTCAACTGGAATCCGGGGAACGACTGGAACTGGATGAATCCGCCGCTGATTCTCACAGAAGAACGATTGGAAGCCTCGGATCAGTATCGCAACTGGATGGGGGGACTGTCGGTGAGTGCGTTGCGTCAGGGAGCAAGCCACGCCCTGCTGTTTGCTCGCTGGCTGGTCGAAATCCAGTCGTTGCCTGACTATCCCCTGAGTATCTTACACGGCTCCGATTCTCCCATGGGAACCGATTCTGGGCTGAGTATGATGCCCTACATTCGTGAGGGGCGGCGCATTATCGGCTATCCGGCCTATGGGCAGGATGAATTTATGGTGCGTGAAATGGATGTGCGCTGGGACTTGCCTGGAGCCCGAGATATGCGGGACACGGTTGTGGCGCTGACCCATTACTCCGTTGATATTCATGGCTGTCGCTATCGCAACTGGGAGCCGTCTCTCGAAGCCTCTGGCGCACCCGCCCATGAAGGGAAGGTCAGGCCCGTCTACATTCCTCTAGAAGGTTTGATTCCTATAGGTGTGGATAATATGTTGGTGGGTGGTAAGGCGATCGCCGTTTCCCACATCGTCAATGCCATCACACGCATCCACTATGGCGAATGGAGCGTGGGCGCAGCGGCAGGGGCAACCGCAGGGTGGCTTGTCACCGATCATGATTTAGCCCTTGATCCGAAACACATCATCGACGAAGGCCACATGGCCGATCTGCAACAGTACCTGAAAGAACAAGGACTGCGGCTTAACTGGTAACTTCTTGCTTATGGGCGTGGAGCTGGTGGGCAGGTAAGGCGGTGTCTAGCAAATAAAATACCTGCATTCCCGCGTTTTCTCCATTTGGGAACACTTCACGAACGACTTCGCTCAACGCTCACGACCTGTGGGCTGAGCGAAGTCGAAGCCCAAATCAACGGGTAAATTCATTCCTAGAAATCTCCTAAGCTATCGCCACGCTGATGCTTGCCATCATTCTTGCCATCATTCTTGAAGAACACCCGAAGAACACTTTTGAAGAACAATCATGGTATTAGGGGCAATTAATCCCAGCGCATTCAATCCTGATCGATTTGTGTTGAACTGTCGAGGGCGATCGCTCGATTGTCGTCCGGGCAATGCCCAGGGGGCGCAGGTGATGGGCATTCTAAATGTCACACCCGATTCTTTCTCGGATGGGGGGCTATATCTCAACGCGGACGCCGCCCTCGCCCAGGTTGAGCAGATGCTGAGCGAGGGAGCCAGCATCATCGATGTGGGGGGAGAATCCAGTCGTCCCAAAGGCTCCGTTTATGGGAAAGGGGCAGAGGCCGTTCCTGCGGATGAAGAAAAGCGTCGCGTGATTCCGGTTGTGGAGGCGATCGCCCAACGATTTCCCGACGCAGTGATTTCTGTAGACACCTATAAGCCAGAGGTCGCCGAAGCGGTCTTAGAAGCCGGAGCCCACATCATCAACGACATCACCGGACTGCGCATCTTTCCAGACATGGCTGCCGTGATCGCCAAGTTTCAGGTGCCGCTGATTGTCATGCATTCTCTCGGACGCCCCGGTGAACTGCCCCACGAACACCCCTACGATGATGTGGTGAGCGCTGTTGCCGACTCGCTTCAGCAATCGGTGGATGGGGCGATCGCCGCAGGCGTGCAGCAGATTGTGACCGATCCGGGCTTTGGCTTTGGCAAGTCGATACGAGAGAACCTCCAGCTTGTATCAGCCACCGACCATTTTTTGGCGCTAGGCTACCCGGTGCTGATGGGGGTCTCTCGCAAAAGCACCATCGGTGCGATGTTGCGAAGCTCTGACAATCCTGCGCCCATCAACGAACGCCTCTACGGCAGCCTCGGCGCAACCGCAACCGCCGTACTCAAAGGAGCCACCCTCATCAGAACCCATGACGTTCGTCCCACCGTTGAGATGCTGAAACTCCTCTCCGCAACCGCATTCACCAGAAACTAAGGGCAAGGGAAGATTTTTAAGGAATTCGATCGCTGTTCTTTGCCCAAGTCGTCCTAGAATATGTGCGGTCAATTCCGTGAGGGTCTTGTGTATCGGGAAATACAACAAATCCCCTTGCGCACCCTTCTCGGAAATAAAGTGTGATTACGACTTGGCAAACTTCTCCGATTGCAACGACGAAAAGAGGATTTTGGGCGCGCGTCTCGCGCCCAAAATCCTCTTTTCTTCGTTGCAATCGGAGAAGTTTGCCAAGTCGTAAAAGATGAATGGATGATGATGCCGTATTGTGCCAAGTCGTGACTGAGGCAGAACTATCCCGGATAGATAGGGAGCTTGACCTGGAAGCAACTGCCGTGACCTAGGTCGCTCGACACGGTGATGTTGCCCAGGTGAGAACGGGCAATACTTTGGGCGATCGCCAACCCCAGCCCACTTCCCCCACGATCGAAGGTGCGGGCATGATCCGCTCGCCAGAAGCGATCGAAAATATGGGGCAGTTGGTCGGCGGCAATGCCAATTCCCGTATCTTGAATACTGGCGAGGGCATACGCCCCACTGGTGCGGAGGGTAACCGTGACGTGCCCTCCAGCTGGTGTGTACTTGAGGGCATTTGTTAGCAAATTCGTGAACAATCGCTGCAATTGATCGGCATCTCCCTGAATCGTTACGGGTGTCAGAGCATCAACGATCAGGGTGAGGTCGGATTGGGAGGCGCGATCGCCATAGAGATGTCCCAATTCTTCGAGCAATTCGTCGAGAGGAATAATCCGCCAGGTATGCTTGTCGTGGGTTTGCCGATCGAGACGGGTGAGCAAGAGTAAATCATCCACCAGTTGACTCATTTGTTCAGACGCGCTGGCGATCGCCTGGAGTTTTTGAACGTCCGAGGGATGCACCCGCTCCGGGTGGCTTTGCAGCACGGCAATCGAAGCCCGAATCGCAGTGAGTGGATTGCGTAGTTCATGGGACGCATCGGAGGTGAATTGTTTCAGTTGCTCAAAGCTGGCTAACACCGGACGCAGCGATTGGTGTGTCAGCCAGATTCCGCCGATGGTTACCAAGCCAGAGACCAGTAAAACGCCAAGGGCTAGCTGCTGTCGGAAGTGTTCAAGTTCTGTGGTTAAAGGAACCAGCGATTCACTCGCCCGGACGTATCCTAAAACCGTTGTCTCTGTTGAAGAAACAGCTACGGAGATCGGCAGCACAAAACTACGGAGGTCTTTCGTTTGAATCCATTCTCCATCAGGAGCAATCTCTGAAGGTAGAGGCATAGAGGGAAATCGGTCACCTTCTCGCACGAGTGGCAGTTTTTGAGAGTCAAACCATTCGATGCCCTGATGACGGGGCGTTAGAGGATGAAGTCCTGGGAGAGAAGTCGTTGCGGATCCCTGAACGGGTGTGATGTCAAAAGAAGAGGAATGGGTTTGATATTTTTCCATCAGGTCTGATAGAGAAATGAATCCTGATGGATCTAAGCTCCGACTCTCAACATAGTCTGAATATTCTGCTTCTTGAAAGAGTTCTTCATGTTCATGCTGAATAGTGTCAAAACTGACTGCGGCGACTGTGGCTAACTGACGAATCTGGAGGTTGAGCTGATGCTGGCGATCGCGCGCCACAATGCCATACATCGTAAAAGCAAAGATTCCTAACACCGATCCTGTGACCACCAGATAAGACAACAGCAATCGATAGCGCC
>JAYKJC010000207.1:0-5300 GCA_035285885.1 Leptolyngbyaceae cyanobacterium
AACTGACGAATCTGGAGGTTGAGCTGATGCTGGCGATCGCGCGCCACAATGCCATACATCGTAAAAGCAAAGATTCCTAACACCGATCCTGTGACCACCAGATAAGACAACAGCAATCGATAGCGCCAGCGTCCGAGCTGAGAATTCTTAAAGATTTGGGTTAAGCCGATATCCCAGACCATAGACATTTTCAATAAAATTGGGTGGAGCACCTGCTTGTTTTAGCTTTTGTCGAAGGCTGCGCAGATGAACTTTAACCGTTTCTTCCGCTGGCATGTCTTCAAACTCCCAGACTCGTTCTAGAATGAGTCCACGACTAAGCACCCGGCTACCATTTCGTAGAAGTAGTTCGACGAGTCGGTATTCAGTTGGTGTTAAAGCCAGAGGTATCGCATCGTAAGTGACTTGGCACAGTTGAGGATCAAAAATTAACTTTTCCCACTCTAGAGTCGATGACGGTGCAACACTCCCGCGTCTGAGCAGGGCTCGAATGCGAGCGAGAAACTCTGGCAGGTCAAACGGTTTTATTACGTAATCATCTGCACCGACATCTAGCCCTAACACTTTGCTTTCACTCGTATCCCGAGCCGTCAGCATCAAAATGGGACTGGTGATTCCCTGTTGGCGCAGTCGGCGACAGAGGCTGATGCCGTCGAGCCTGGGTAGCATCACATCTAGAATGATAATGTCAAATTGTTCGGTTTCAGCCAAATTTAAACCGAGTACACCATCTTCGGCTATCTCCACCACATAGCGCTGGTCTCGCAGAGCTTCTGCGATCGCCTGGGCGATGCGATCGTCATCTTCAACCACTAAGGCTTTCATATCAATACGGTCAACTCATCAGACAGCAAAAGATAAACTTTAGTATCATATCTGGGCATCTTCGAGTGAGCAGAGTATCCTAATAAATAGGAGGCGAAGAGAACTTCCCTCATTCCAGATAGTTCAGTCCTTATCAAATAGGAGGTACGTTATCGATTTAACGTCTGAAACTATTCCGTCACAATCAACAGCACTCTGCTCCGTTGTTGATCATTCCTATCCTAAGATGTAAGAGAGCACTGCGAAAAGATACCTAGAGACGCAGCAACCTTAAACGACGGTATCTAAGCACCTCTAAACAGTATCAACGATTTAGAGGAAGTCCCTCGACACGAGCATGAGTGCTGACGACGGGTAATGTCACTTCATTTATCCGATTTATCAGTTCCGATTTAACAGTCTTGAAACCCTCTGGTATCTGCCTTCAGAAATCAGGGGGTTTCATAATTGGGCGTTGCTGATTCAAGGATGGATGTAATCCTACCTGGGATGTAAGGGGTGAGTTCGTCCCTCAAATCCCAGTTCACCAACCCTTTAGGGTCGCTATAGAACATTCTTCGTCGTGCGCTCGATTAAATCATCGACTACGGCCTGATGACTTCCCGATGCATGATAAATCTGCTGTTGGCGTTGGGCGCTATTCCCTTCTACGAGCATCAACTCAACGTGTTGACGAACCATATCCCAGCTACCTTGCTCCTTTAGTGCAGGAGTAAGGTAATGAAGTAAGGCTTTAATCGATTCGGTTGCGGCGATCGCTCGCATTGCATTAAAGTCGATCACTTCACCTTGAAGTCCGTAACGCGCCGCCTGCCACATCGCAGCCTTGAGGATTTCTGAACGAATCATCGGGTAAGGCTTTTGCTGTCTAAAGTCTTCGTAACAGGTTTGGGCCAGTGCCCGAATTATCCCAGCGAACACAACCGCTTCATCCACCGTCGTGCATACATCAGCGACACGAAACTCGACGGTGGGGAAGCGTTCTGACAGACGAATATCCCAGTAAATCTTGGTCGGATCATTGGTGATGTCGGTGTCAATCAACTGTTGGATTACTGTGCGATAGTCGTCATAGTTTTTGAAATGGGGCGGTGGTCCGGCAGTGGGGAGGCGACACAGCAGTTCCATTCGATAACTTTGATAGCCCGTATCTCGACCTAGCCAGAAGGGTGAATTGGCGGTTAGGGAGAGGAGCGTCGGCAACCAGATTCGAGAACGGTTTAACACAGCAACGGCAGCTTCACGATCCGCAATGCCAATGTGAACATGACACCCAAATGCAACCATTTCGCGAATGAGCTGCTGTAGCTCGTTATCCAAATTGCGGTAGCGATCTTTGGGGGTTATTTTCTGGTTTTGCCAGCGAGAAAATGGATGAGTGCCTGCGGCGGCGATCGCCAGCCCATGTTGCTGGGCGGCTCGCATCGCCGTTTGCCTGGCATCTGTTAGTTCGCGCCGGACATCATCAAGGTTTTTGCAAATCCCGGTGGCAATCTCAATCTGACACCGATGCATTTCGTAGAGCAGCTCTTGGGGATGTTGAGCATCGTGCTGATTCGTATCAATGAGTTTCCCCGATCGGCTCGCAAGCTCTCGCGTTCTGGGGTTGATGATTTGGTATTCTTCTTCTACACCAATGGTAAAGGCGTTGACGTCTGACATAGCTATAAATTTACACGGGATGAGGAGGATGGCTAAGATTACGGAATTTCAACATCGACGGTTGGCAAGAGCGTCTTTAGCCTGAGTAAACCAGGATGGAGCGCGCCGCGTTCCATACACATACTTTTTGCTCAACGCAATACACATCGCTAGTAGAAATACTAGAGCAGTGTTAGTTTCGGATTGTAGCTCTTAGCCTAGATTTGGATTGTAGCTCTTAGAGCAGATAAAGATGTACTTCCCAGCGAATGAAAAAAGGAACGCCACCTGGCACACTTCTCAAACTCGCCACTCTCTACTCTTGGCAAACCTTGCCAAGTCGTCAAAGAACAAAAGTGCTTAACGCGGTTGCAAACTCCTATAAAGTTGGAGTTAGGAACTTGTGTGTAAACTTCCGCAGTGCACGAGTTCAGTAACCCACGTTTAAGCCCGTAGGGCTGTACTTCTTGGCTAGTAGCGCAGAGTTATGCGTTGAGTGATTCTGCCGCTAGAAGCATCTCCTGGAACTTTGGATCTTTTCGAATCTCATTACTTTCTCCGCCATAGGCATGCTGGGATGCAATGATGGCTCGCTTAAGTTGACCTTCGATTTTTTGAATCGAGGGATCTCCGGCTTGAGCCAGAGCGTGAAGTTCGTCAATGCTGGGCATTTCCTTTCCGCCATAGTTCTCAATCCAGGCCGTTTCAAGATTACGCATGGCCTCGTATGCGCCATGCCCTTCCTTCGTGCTCTTTGCCCTCAACATTCCTACCACATTGAACTGTAGTTCGCACACGTGGCTGTCTACCGCAATATTTACTTTGACATCCCCATAGGCTGTGGCTGAAGGGCCAACATTGGCTTGAGCGAGTTTATCGGCATACTTATCAGGAGGTAAATTCCCGTTGGGTCGTTTGGCTTTCGATTTTTTACCTTCGACTTGGAATGTTTGTTTAGAACGAACAATCTTTAAATCTTCGCGCGCGCCACAGAGTTCTTTTAAGAAGTTCAGTCCTCCGATCAGTTTGTCGCAATCATCGTAGGCAATCGTCCCCCTCACAATATCAAGGACTTTGCCAAAATCTCCACCATATTTTTGGGCCACTTTTTGATCGATGCGATCCTTTTTCTTCAGCGGGGCTCCCCCGGTAAGTTTCTCTTTCTTGGTCGTGTAAATCTGCCGACCATTCTGAGTTTTCTTTTCAGAACCATCTGTGTTCTTCGCTTTTTTCGTGACTTCGTATGTTTCGACGTTTGCGCCTGACCCTTTGGCAACCTGATTCAGAATCTCTGAAAATTTGGCCTCTACTTTTCCTCCATCGGCAATCAGTGCTTCTGCACTGTCCAAATTTGCATCCTGCAAGACTTCTGTCTTGCCGTTCCCTTGCTCTACTTCTCTGAAGCATTGAACGGGATGTCTCTGCATTGCCGATGCACTTGTTCTTTGAGAGGGTGCATGAGCCTGATTCGTGTAGGGTTTTGCGGCGATCGCCCTCCTCCCAATGTGTGTGGAACTTGGGGATGCAGTTTGATTTTGAGAGGGGTCAGATAAATGAATCTGCTGGACGACTTCACTCGCCACAGAGTCCGCTTCCTGCTCGTAGCGATCGCCCGCTGGCCCTACGGTCATCCCTTCTTGAGCAGAGGTTGCGGGGAGCGATGACACCTCCATCACTGGAGTCGCAGATTCATCCCCTTTTCTCTGGACGGTTGGTTTGCGGTTGACCTGTCCGCCTCCTGACTGCTGCACCACATGGGTCAATTCGTGGGCGAGCAGTTCTTGCCCGCCTTTGCTGTGGGGTTGATATTCACCCTGCCGGAAATAGATGTCGTTTCCGGTGGTGAATGCTCGTGATGAGATGGACTCATTCAGGTGATTGGATTCACTATCCGTATGTACGTTGACGCAGCTGAAGTCCGTGTTGAACGCGCTTCCCATGTCAGATTGAACGTCATCGGGTAAGGCGTCTCCTTTGCCGCGCGATCGCTCAATCGTCTGTTCGGCGGGAGATGCGATTGCTGCGCCTTTGTCTGCACCACTGGGTTGAACGAGGCGTTGAGCCAATCCACCGTCCGTTTCAGAGTGGCGACGTTTCTTTCGGGGATGGGTTATCGGCACCGGATTAGACGGACGGTCAAAACCCGTCGGTGCGGCTGAAGAGGCTTGGAGTGAGGGTTGACCAGTAGGCTGAGGAGCCGAGTGAGCCGAAATCTGCTGCAAACTATGGCCATACTGAGCGGCTCGCTGAAGTTGTCCGGCCAAAGGCTGAGGAGGTTCGTTGACGGAGGAGGGTGCATATTCAGCGGCACCGTTAGCTTTGCCAGACGCTTTCTCAGAAGATCTATCAGCGTGTTCCGCAGCTTCCTGAAGCTGAACGTTTGCTGGCGTTGCTGTCCGTTTCCGCCTGCGGGGTGCATATGTGCGTGTTCGTGCGACCATCTTCCCTGTCCTCCCAAAACTGACACCCAATCACTCCCCCGTCCATCAGGGAATATGCCTATCGCCCCGACCATAGCCGTCAGGGATAGCCGTGTCATCTGAAGTTCTACCAATAGAGAAGCATGAACAATTTGAGAGGAGTGAACCAAACTCGGAGAATTTACTGGGAAGAAATTAAAAGGGCGATCGCCGACTATCACGGCAGTAACGCTGAGAGTCGATGCCTACCCGACGACTACCACTGAGACTCCATCGGAGGGCGATCGCCCCAATGACCACCTCATTTACTGATCGAGAAACACAACAAAATCTTCTCCCTGAAACAGAGAGCGTTCAGCATTTCGTCGTCTCACCAACCCGCCCAGGACCCGACCTCCTGCATAGACCCACTTG
>JAYKJC010000208.1:0-4414 GCA_035285885.1 Leptolyngbyaceae cyanobacterium
TAACTTCACCCGTTTGAGAATCCTTGACCAGAATTTTTTCGAGGCGTTCTCCCCCTTTGGTTTCAATCACGCTATGAAACGGCAGCACCTCAATGTTGTCCGTCGCGTCAATCTGGTCAATCAAATATTGCGACATGCTTTTAGTGAGCGATTCTCCCCGCACCAGCATCCGAACCTGGCGAGCATATTTTGAAAAATACATGGCGGCTTGTCCGGCAGAATTGGCCCCACCGACCACATACACATCCTCTCCTTCACAGGCGGCGGCTTCTGTCTGTGCCGCACCGTAGTACACTCCGGCCCCGGTGAACTGATCAATGCCTGGAACCGTTAGCCTGCGCCACGCCACCCCCATCGCTAGAATCAGCGCATGGCAGCTAATTTCACTGTCATCCGACAGGGTGATGATCCGGTAATTATCTTCCAGGCGAATCGACTTCGCTTCCTGAGGCGTCAGAATTTCTACCCCAAAGCGTTTGGCCTGGGTCACCGCCCGTCGAGCCAGGTCACTGCCACTCAGCCCCACGGGAAATCCAAGATAGTTCTCAATGCGGGAGCTGGTTCCCGCTTGTCCGCCAGGGGCTTCTCGCTCAACCATCACGGTACGGAGCCCCTCAGATGCGCCATAGACGGCTGCGGCGAGTCCGGCAGGGCCACCCCCCACAATCACTAAATCGTAGAAGGGATTGGTGGCCTCGGTCTGCATACCCACCCGCCGAGCCAAGTCTGCGGTCGAAGGCTTGACCAGTTTTTCCCCATCCGGCAGCAGCACAAGGGGAAGACAGGGATTATTCGTTTCGCCCGCACAATCGACGAGTTGCTTCGCCTCCCGATGACGCTCGATGTCTAACCAGCGGTAAGGCACCTGATTTCGAGCCAGAAAATCTCGCAATTCATGAGAACTGGGTGACCAGCGATCGCTAATCACCTTAATGCCCTGAAACTCTGGCTTAAACGTCGCTTGCCAGTCATGGAGCAAATCATCCAGCACTGGATAGAGCTTTTCCTCTGGCGGATCCCAGGGCTTGAGCAAGTAGTAGTCGAGTTGAGCGGTGTTGATGGCGTTGATGGCTGCATCCGTATCAGCATAGGCCGTTAAAAGTGCCCGCTTTGCCTGCGGAAAAATTGATGCGGCTTCACTCAAGAACTCCACGCCGCTGAGACCTGGCATGCGCTGATCGGCAAGAAAAAGCGCCACGGTATCGCCTCGAACCTTCAGTTGCTGCGTCACCTCCAAGGCTGCGGCTCCTGAGTCGGCCCGAACAATACGAAAGCGATCGCCATACTGTTTGCGTAAGTCTCGGGCGATCGCTTGTAAAACGGCTGGATCATCATCAATTGTGAGAATGGCTGGCTTATCCATGAGATAACGGTTAGCGAAAGAGGGTCAGAAGCCTAGATTTGAAAGTTAGATTAAAAGCAATATCCCTGCAAAGTAACCGTAATCCTTGCAAAGCAACCATCATGTAGCGCAACAATTAGCATCGACTCTGGTTGAAAGAATGATTATTCGAAAAAACTATTCACGAAATATTAATTGAGAAATACGACTAAAGCAGATTGCCTGTAGCTTCATCCTATAGACTTGTATCGTAATTCTAAATGATCAAAGTTAAGTCACACTCTTTTTATCACATCTGCAATAGAGCAAAAGACAGAAGATCCAGCCCTTTTCGCCTCAAATGTCATGAACTGAGGGTGGTTTGCAACTCCGTCCAGCATAAAAACGGTCATGTAATGTGCGCCTCACATGACTGCACGTAACCGTTAGGCATGGCATTAAATGCACTGCATTTAATGCCATGCCTTCAAGGCAGAAAAAGCGAAATGTTACCCCCAGGGGTACGTTAAAAAGGCTGAAATTTTTCTATGCTTAGAAATGAAAATAAACCGCGCAAGCATCTGAGCCCGCGCATATCTGGAAATGAGAATATCTATAAATAATTTGTAGTGATTCAGCCTCATAGTGATTGATCTGATTAACCATTGCGTTCTTCTTTAACCCCCCATCTTTAAATCTCATGATGCTTATTCCAGAAATAGTGCTCCCAACAATCTTCCTTCCGGCATCCGCTATCTTATTGCCACCTGTGACCTCAAAGGATTTAGTCCTTCAGACGATCCTGAACCTGCTGGCAGAAATTTGGTTTATTGCGTTTTTAGTCGAAAGCTTCATCGAGATCATTCTCAAAATTACTGGCACCAATGGACAGGCCGACAAAACAAAGAAGATAGCGGTCGTCCTGGCATTGCTCATCAGCCTGTGTATTTCGCTAGTTGGCATTAGAGCAATGGAAATTTTGTTTAATACGAGCGAGTTGGGGGACACGGGCCAAAACTTATTCCGAATTGTTGATATCACCTTAACGGCTGGTTTGATTGCAGGGGGCACCGCAGGCATTCATGAACTTGCCAAAACATATCAAACGTTCGTCGAAGCCATTCGAACCCAGCTTAAACCTTGATTGTTCTCAAAACCTATAGCAACCCTAGGCGCATCATAGCTTTTATGAGATGATGGAAAGCCATAAGGTTGGATTTAGGGTGTTCTTAATGGTATCGATTTAGGTGTCAAGAACACTCGTCTATCGGTTGACATAAGGAGATATAACAGTGGTAGAGCCATTACTTTCAGGCATTGTTTTGGGGTTAATTCCTGTAACGCTTGCAGGGCTATTCGTTGCGGCTTATTTTCAGTATCGCCGGGGCAACCAGCTTGATCTGTAAGAGACGTGAGGAAAGAAACGTGAGCCTTCACCTCTAGATGAAGGTGAACACCTCCGACTCATTTCACCAAAGTTTGTGCGTGGAACCCCGGATTGACTGACAAAAGTTTCAATATAGGTTGGTGTTGAGCGAAGCGAAACCCAACAGTATGAACGGTTGCGGTGGGTTACGCTAATGCTAATCCACCCTACGACTACGGCGGAATGAGGGTTTCAAGAGTTTTGTCAGTCAATCAGGTAGAACCCCTTCATGGCGGAGGGTTCTTGTGTGTTGAGAACTGGAATAGATCAGAAAGGAATTCCACCCATTATTTGTAGGGCAGGCTTCCGATCTGTGCGGGCATTTTGCTCACTCTGTGGTGTGCAAACTTACGCATCGTCTCTAGTGTGCAATCGTAAGGCTATAGAAGGTGAGGGTTGTGCGCCCATACTGCTTTTGTCGAGAGCAGGTCAGTCGAGTCGCTATAGTATCCGACGTGCTTGCACACTGGGTTTGAGTCGGTTCTACAGACTTGATGTCAATATTTCTGGGTAACGGCAAATCCCGATCATGCTCCACGGCAATTTCTCCATCCTGGGCTAGCAGTCCCTTGGCTAGTATTGCTTTGAGCACGGGAAGATATAGCCCACTTGCATAAGGCGGATCGAAATACATCCGGTCAAATTGCTTGTCCGTGAGCGTCTGAAGTTTTTGAGCCACATCTCCTCGTATTACCCGAATTGATTGCTCCGGACGTGCAATTCGTTCCCAATTCTCTTGAATCACCGAACAGGCTTTGGGCAGCTTTTCAATGCCCACAACGATTTTGGCTCCCCGGCAAAGCGCTTCAGCCCCCATCGCCCCACTCCCGGCGCACAGATCCAGCCATCGGCAGCCATCGATGTGCCCTTGCCACGTGTTAAACAACGCTTCTCGAACTTTCGATGATGTGGGGCGGGTCTGCTGACCCGTCAGGGTCTTAATAGGACGATTTCCATAAATTCGGACAACCATTGAACATCTGCCACACAAGAGAAAGCAACGCTTTTCAGGACTCTTCGCTAAACCCGGTCAGATCGTTATGCACTGACTGCTAAACACTGCGCTTCGACCAGGTGAACAAAATTGGCTAGAACCTTGAGACCTGCGGCGGAGGATTTTTCGGGGTGAAATTGAGTCGCCATGACGTTTTTGTGGGCGATCGCCGCTGTCACGACCTGCGACCCGTGGGTAACCGTTGCCGCAATCGTCTCAGGTTCAGAGGGATCGGCATAGTACGAGTGCACAAAATAAAACCAGGCATCGTCAGAAATATCGCTCCAAAGCGGAAGCTCAGGTTGTGCAACATCCAGTTGATTCCATCCCATGTGCGGAATCGTGAGATGGGGTTCGGGGCGAAATCGACGCACCATTCCAGAAATAATTCCCAATCCAGGCTCAACGCCTTCTTCGCTTCCCTCTAAGAGAATTTGTAACCCCAAACAAATGCCGAGAAACGGTTTGCCACTGGCAATGACATCTCGGATGGGTTGAATCAAATCCCGTGCGCGCAAGTGCTGAATGGCGGGGTCAAAAGCCCCTACTCCAGGGAGAATCACAGCATCGGCTTGATGGAGATCATGGACAGAATCGGTGATGTGGGGAGTTGCGCCAGCTTTCTCAAGTCCCTTGCAGGCAGAGTGCAAGTTCCCCATGTCGTAGTCGATGA
>JAYKJC010000209.1:0-10331 GCA_035285885.1 Leptolyngbyaceae cyanobacterium
GCCGTTCAAAGAAAAGGAAAGGAGGCGTTCCCTTTTGAAACTGAGGCAGCTTAATCTCCCCAACAAATTTGCAATACCCCAGGTCTGAAATCCGATTGTCAGGGGTGTATGTCAGGTTGGTGAAGTCACGGTCATATCGCGCTAAGACGGCATCCGAGAGGTCTGCCATCTGCGTCACCACATCCCCTGTGGTGAACACCGTGGCATTGACCACGCTGTTGATATTGATGCCGAGTTGGTCAAGCGTTTCCCAAAGCGGGCGATAGAGCAAGTACGCCAGGAATTTTCGCTGCAGCAATCCGTCAGGAACTTCGCCTCTCCGTAACTGTTGAAATACAGTATCTGGCTTAATCGCGTTGCCGTTGGCATCTTTCACTCCTCGCCGGATGACGTACGCATACTGACGGTTCGGCTTCAGCACAATCCCCGGGTAGGGCGCAACGGCTAATAGATGAGAGGGTACATAAAAGGGATCGGGATCAGGGGTCGAAGCCACAACCGGGAATAATTTGCCCCGTTCAGGAGACTCGCGATCCACATCAATCAGCAGAATGGACGCGTCTGGGCTAGGCTCAATGAGCTGATCAGGGTCTTGAGCTACCAGTGGTTGGTCAAAGCGAAAGTACCCCGCAGACGTCGTCGGAAAGTAAGGGCGATCGCCCGCAATTGACCGCAACCGCTTAAAGAACCCATAGAATTTGGTGAACACGGGGAATCCAGACAAATCCGGGTGATGCTCTGGATCAAGACGCAGATCCGACGGGTAGGGAAAGTTATAAAACTGGTCTGGATCGGTCCAATCCGCATTCAAGTCAAAACTGGCGATCGCCCGAGGCGAGTCTTGTGCCCAGGCACTCAGGCGAAGACCCTCACCAAGAGTCAGCGCTACGACCAAAAGAAGAACCACACAGAGTCGTGTTCCAATCGAGAGCAACCGAGCAAGGGAAAAACGTTGATTCAATTGATTCATAGAAAGCTAGTGGGCGATCGCCAATGCAAACTGCAATCCAAATTATTCGACTGAATCATAACAGGTATACCCAAACAAGCAGAGCCCTGTTCGATGCATTCGTTACAGTTCGCAGTCTTATTCGTCAGCGATCCCCCACCTGACATTATCAGCCTACGCTACGGCGCATGACGCTTCTGATGCCACTGCCAGGCATGACTGACAATATCGCTCAAATCAACATACTGAGGACTCCAGCCTAAGATACGCTTGGCCTTTTCACTACTTCCTACCAGGCTCGGCGGATCACCCGGACGGCGATCGCACTCAACTGCCTCAATCTCTCGCCCCGTCACCTGACGAGCAGTTTCAATCACTTCCCGAACGGAGAAACCATTCCCATTCCCGAGATTGAAGACATTGCTGTCTCCCCCCTCCAGCAGATAGCTCAGCCCCAACACATGAGCATCAGCCAAGTCACTCACGTGAATATAATCTCGAACGCATGTTCCATCCGGAGTAGGATAATCCGTCCCAAAAATAGAAATTGACTTCCGAATCCCCATGGCTGCTTGCAGAACCAGCGGAATTAAATGGGTTTCTGGATCATGATCTTCACCCGTTTTTCCATCTGGGTCTGCCCCTGCCGCATTGAAATACCGAAAACAAACCGACTTAAGTTCATGAGCCCGATCAAAATCAGCCAAAACTTTCTCAACCATCCACTTCGTTGTGCCATAAGGACTGATGGGATTCTGCGGATGGGTTTCATCCATGGGAATCGCCTGAGGCTCGCCATAGGTTGCACAAGTAGACGAAAAAACAATTTTATTTACGGACGCTGCAACCATCGCTTCAAGCAAGGTCAACGTTCCATTCACATTATTGCGATAATACTTTCCCGGATCTTTTACCGACTCGCCCACGTACGTGTAGGCAGCAAAATGCATTACCGCACTAACCTGGTGTTTTGAGAACACATGATCTAGAAAATCTCGATCGTTGGTATCCCCAATTTCTAACTCAACATTGAGAACCGTCTCGACAATATCCTGATGCCCGTAGACCAGGTTATCCAGCACCACAACGTGATAACCCGCCCGCTGCAACGCCAAGACTGCATGAGAGCCAATGTACCCTGCTCCACCCGTGACTAAAATCGTATGTTGTTTTTGGGTCACCGTAATTAACCTAAATACCTATAATATTTAACCAATAATCTAACGAATACAGCGCTACGCACATTTGTTAAAACCAGCTATGAGGGGTGCTAAGCACCCTTCACAGCTGGTTTTGTGCTTAACGCGGTTACAACCCGCTATAAAAATAGCGGGACTTTAATACCCGAGATGAAGATAGCCGTGTCAATGTATCCAGACTAGTTTACTAAGATAGATTACAAGGATTCGGATACTCACAGCACACCTGTCCTTCATAAGTGGACAAAATTTTTAATTAAACGGTAAATCTCTCCATCAGAACAACATACGGGCACATCCATTTAACGTCCCCTTCCCGAGCAATCGCTGTCTAATCAAGCGTAATCCACACCCCTTCCATCTCGTAAAACTCCCCCCGTTGCTCTAATATATATCCTCCGAGAAGCAGTCCTAACCAGACTTTTGCCACGGTTAAGTTTTTATCTCTGCACTGTAAAGCCGCGACAAGCTCATGAAACGAAACGCTCCGTTGATGCACGGTTATCCATTGGCGAATTGCCTCAGTCCATGCAGACACATGCTCATCGTGAGCAATACTCAATGCCTGCTGCTTCAGCTCAACATCCTGCAAAACCTCAAGTAAGTCATCCTTTCTAACCGTCCCAGCGACAGACTCGTCTTGCGACTCTCCAGCATTAGAGCTAACGTTTCGAGGACTATACGTAGACTCCAAGATATCCTCAATATCTAGCGACATCGACTGCCGCAGCAATCCTGCCAACATATCGTCTGTGATGATTGGTTCACTCTCGACATCGGAGTAGCCAGCTTCCCAGGCATGCAACATCCGCTCAGCTCGCAGCTCATGAAGTTCCGTTAACTGCACAAATGCCTTCCCTGCAATAGGAAGCTGCTCATGCTCAGTCTTCTCCTGTAGATAAGCCTCAAGCATTTCCAAAAGATAGCTGAAATTAATGTCTTCTGGGTGATTCAAGGCATCAAGCAAAACAGATTCAAACTCTGATTTAACCTGTGACTCAACACGGTCCTTCATGCAACTACGCAAAACAAACTACGCAAAACAGAGAACAAACTGAATGATACTGGGCGATCGCCCAAACACAGCAAAGTTAAATCCGTAGACTCATATCAAGTTAATCATCATATTAGTCATCGTAATTAGTCATCATACTTTTTCCAGTATATTCATTATCTGATGACAATCTCACCCTGAGGGTAAACGGATAAACCAAGATCAATTCTCAAAATTTTGCCCAATGAACTCCATCTCCATTCATTCTTATAGTCAACACCATCCCATCTCTCATTTCAAATGAGCGCCCTCGATCCCTGTCATCAGTGAGACACAAGAACACATAGCATAGAACAACACCCCACATATTCTTAACTGCTCAGGGAGGGGCTAAACCAAATTTTTAAGACTCAGATCTTGCATTTAGCTGATACGGACACATCACGTGGGTATACATGACTTAAATACACGATCTGAGAAGATGAAGATATTGATTTTCTCTGTTATATTTAGCTTATATATCTATACTTCTCATTTAAAATCAGACGTTTGTCTTAGAGGACAAGTTTAGAGAACTAACTCGCTCTAGGAAACCTAGCTCCCAGGCCATTCGGCAATAAGTGTACTACCATTTGTACTCGACCTAGAGACTCTCCCTCTTATCTCCCCCAAGACAAAGCTTTTAAAGAGCACAGATTAACGCTCTCATCACTCTGCTCTCAAGCGTCCAAAAATAAGGACGCGCACAGCAAGACTCAGGCTAAACAAACGCTACTGCTTGCTCATAGATGCCCCATCACTAAGCCGATGCCGAGTGAACCAAAATACTCTGGTACTAAAGCACAACGGTAACTGACCGGACTCTTGGGTACTAACCATCACCCTCAGAACAATGAATCTTACACCACAACTCATAGGTGAAATGACGAATAACCCACAAGACAACTTAGATAACAACCCAATTGTTCTTTCACCTCAGGCAGTCAATGCAGTCGTTTATAGAGCAAGCAACTTACTCGTTCGGAATAATTGGGCCGACATCGCTTGTGGAATCGCCATTTTGACAGGACGCCTATACGACGAAGTCATGAAAACCATGACGTTCGAATGGGCATCCAATTTCTCCGTCTACATTTCCAGCGACGCCTATCAGCGCCCCGGAGCCAAAACGCCCTCACTCGAAATCCCTACCTTGTGCCGTGCAGATCGAGTAATCGCTGCAATTACCAAGCTTCGGGCAATGATTCTCACCCATACCCTGACGATGAAACAAGTAAAATCTCGTTACTCAGAGGGTATCTTTTTATCATGTGGGCGATACTTTGAAGACTTAATTCCTTCATTATCCGAACAGCAAAAGTACCATGCACACTTATTTCATCGACTGTATGCAACGATCGCGTATTACTTCTACTGCCCTTCCTGGGTTTCTAAACACGACTTTCAGCAGTATCTTCAAGCCTACGCCACCCTTGACGATCCTAAAAATCAAGCAATTTCTCAAAAAAGTGGATATACAAGCGATTCGTATGCTATCAACGATAGAGACGTTATCGTTGACGAACATCGTCAGGTGAAGCACGGTACTCGTCTCACTCAATCTGACGTTCAGATTATCGACATCTTTCAACGCTCCAAAGACACCGATAAATCAGAACGTCGCATTGTAAGGACACAAATTTCAGACACAGCAGATCATGGCAGCAGTGTTACCTCTCAAAATGAAGTCTCGTTGGAAACCACGTCCACTATAGATCAGGAGCCTAACATGGCTAAGGAAAACTTATCGACATTCGAATTGATTACTTATTCTGAAGCATATCAGCGTGCAGTAGAAAGAGGATTTACAGGCAATAAAAGAGAATTTAGGGGAGCGTCCACTAAGGAACCTGACGTTATTGCAAGTAAATTTGGAGTCCAACGAGATCAGACCATTACTAACCCCGCAATTAACCAACCAACCTGGCGAGATTTACAAGGAAAGGATGCAGTGAGTAAAAGCGCAACAAAAAGCCCGACTAAAAATTCTTCAAAGAGTTCGACTAAAAGCCCAACCAAGAGCCCTGCAAAGAGCCCAACTAAAAGCCCTGCAAAGAGTTCGACCAAGAGCCCTGCAAAGAGTTCTGCAAAGGATTCTAATAAAAACTCGACCCCCACTGCATCCAAACCAGAAATTGTATCTACTAGCTCATCTTCAAACAAAATGGCAGCCACTCAAGAAACCGAACTAGATTTTGTCCGCAAGCTCTCGACCGGCATTGACTTCCTTTCACGAGAAGTCGATTCATTGCGAGTAGAAAAAGAAAACTTAAAGAAAGAAAGAGATGAGGCTGAGTCACGGAAAGCCGAAGCAACTGCGAAACAAAGCGAAGCAGAAAAAGAAGCTCAAGACCTCGAACAAGCGTTGAAGGAAGCCAAAGCAGAACTGAATGAACAGGTTCTGGAAAAAGATCAGAAGATACAGCTACTTGAACAAGAAATCGGTTCTCTCCAGGAGCAGTTGTCTGAGCTGAAACAAACCTATGAGAAGTTAGAGCCTATTCTCAAGCTCGTTCAACCCCAGACCGATGATGATACTCCGCTAAAGCAAGAAGTCGAACAACCTTCGAATAACGGTGCAACCCCCAAAGTGTCGGAGCGCCCACAAAAGACGACTAGAGCACCCAAAACTACGTCAACTACGTCAACCAAGAGAAAAAGTAAAACTGGCGATCGCCCCACAAGTCGTCAGAGTGCAGCTAAAACAACAAAGACAACGACGAAGACAAAGCAAACTGCTCCAAAAAGCAGTAAAAAATCACCTGCCCCAGCCTCTAAACCGACCAAACAGACCAGCAAATCGAGCAGTCAGGCCGACTCTAACCTTGATCCATCAGTAGTCAATGCGCTAGAGGCAATCATGGCGTACAACGACGCTCCAAATCGATCGTTCGAGGAAAAGTGGGCTATCTCCTATCCAGTCATGAAAGAATTGCTGACCCAAGTGGGAGCATCGACTCAAACGAAGATCAAGGCTGTCTTTGATGCCAAAGGCAAAGAAATTGATCAACATATGAAAAAGCACAAGCTTGGAAAGCGGCATAATCGCAACCATCAGGGAGAGAGCATCTCAGATGTCTTGAAGTTAACGGCAAAGTAAACGACAACTTCAAAGGCCAATTCAAAAGCTAAATATGTTTTTCGGGTAGCCCCCTTAAGCCATGTCATTCTGAGAATCCATAGGCTTAGGGGGCATTTTACTATAGAGGCTATTGCAACGTGACTTGCGACTTGCCCAAATTGTCTTCAATGTATACCGCTATGCGCATTGGCTAAGTACAGTTGTGTGGGGCGTGTTGCAAATCGCGATAAATTTGCTCAAGCCACTGGGCATGAACACCAGAACCAACGCAGCGACGAGGGTATAGAAGCGGGTTACTCGTGTTGGGTAGCAATGTTTTAGGTGTACCTTGCCCCTGCTCATGGTGGATTGACTCAGAGTCAGTGAATCTGGCTTTGGTTAATTTATTACTACACGTTCTATTAAATTCTTCTAATAGCGTTTGTAGTAATTTCCAAAATCTAGAAATATATTGCTGAGAGTACTTCGTCAGTTTAGCAACAGAGGTCTGAGTTACTTTTTCGCCTCTAGTTCTGAGTTGGAGCATCGCCTTGAATGCTGTCGTGATGAATTTTTCCTTTTTCGTCTGGGCATTTTCAGTAATTTCAGATGCATGCACTTTCTGTTGAGCAACGTCAGTTTCAAAGTTGCTGATGAGTATGACGGTTAGATGTTCGTCTTTCCTCTGATGATGTCTGATGCGTCCGATGGCCTGTAGAATATCTGCTTCAATCACGCGGTTGACGTACTGAGCGAAGTCAGTTGCATCACCCGTTGGATGTTCGCTGAGAAGTTGGAATTCGATGGCTTGGTCTATCAGATTTCGGCAGGGTGTTCCGACGAGGATTAGAGTTGTGACCTGGTTGAAGTCATTTACCCCTCTGCTGTCTCGCCACCATGCCCCATCGGCCTGATTCTTTTTGAAATCAATGACTTTGGTTTGGGAATCAATTTTTTTGTAGTGGTCGATGACCGCTTGTGCGCGTTGGCTTTGCTGACGGCCTCTTTGCATTCCCATGCGGCCCATGTCAGTGACTTGAATGACCGTTAAGTTATTGTGGGTTGCCTGGATTTGTTGGGTTTCATAGATATCTTCTTCCCGGCATTGGAGCTTTAGGGCAAGATCTGAACGGCTGAGAGTGGCGTCTAGAAATACGGTTGCCCTGGCAGCATTCACCACGGCGCGGTGCCGACTGTTGAGCAGAGAAATGGTGAGTCTATTTCTTTGGATTGATAACGCGCCTTTTTGAGTTCCCTGCACGATTTTGATGAGTTCAGGGAGCCAGTTTTTCACAACCTTTTGAGCTGTGTAGTGGGCGATCGCCTCATCTACGTTGCGCGTTAAAGGGGTGTCTACGAGTGAACTGAGTGGATGTTCTAAATAGGATGCGGTGAGTGATGCTAAGTGGTGATCCTCCGATACGGTCAGCGTTTCTAGATAATTGAGATCAGCCGTTAGGAGATTTTGAACATCATCTAGAGGAATGTGTTCTGTATCAGGAAGGAGGCCGATGACGTGGTCGTGGGTGAGGCCAAATTTGGTGCGCGGAGCAGACCCGTCTAAATGCGGAACGAGTGCAGCCAAAAGGGGCTTAACAGCGTTGAAGATGGATTCGTTTTTAAGGAGTGCTGCAATGGTTTGCTCTACGTCTTTGAGAGTGACATGAATATCATGTCGGATATTAAAGGTTTGACCGGGCTCGTCCCAGATGACCAGTTTGTTCTCATAGGTATAGTCATCTGGACTGGGCAAACTGTCGGGATGGGCTCTGAATTTTTCTGCTAGTAAAACATCTCTGCGTTGTTTGAGAAATCCGTATCCGTCGCCTTGGGCTTGGGTGCATGTTTCTTTGAGCGGACAAAATCCACAGATCAGAGCTGAGGTTTCGGCTCCTGCAATGTTTTTCTCTTGTAGCGAGCGGATGGTTTGATTGCGGCTGCAGTTGGCAGAGACATGGATGGGGTCTCCGGGTTGAGCGCGACGAAGTCGGTGAGTGCCATTGGGAGAGGCTTCCACCGTTAATCCGGCGTGTCGGGCTTCTAGATCGAGCCAGCCGTTGGTTTCTGATAGGGTCGATACCGTTGGATTTCGATGCTGGTCTGACAAATAAATGATGCTTTCTACAGTATCGATGTCTGCTGCTAGGTCTGATGGATTCAGCGTTCCAGTGTCAAAGCTTTTTCCTGTTCCTGTTGCGGATGAATCTAAGATGTAGCGATATCCGCTGGCGATCGCCCGTTTCCACGTTTGAATGCGATCGCCCTTGGCATAGGTGTGGATAGTCTTGTGTTGTGGGTTGAGCTGTCGTTGGGCTGGCGTCTTGTCCTGTTTGGTGCGCTTTTTACCCAGTCCAAATAAGGATGAGATTTGCTGAAGGAAATGTTTGGGGTGCCGAGCAATGGCCTCAAATTCCTCAACGGTAAGGGTTTGAATGCGGCTAAAATCATCAAGCTCGTCAATGTCAGGCGAGGCTTTGGTCAGTTGGTTCCACCACATCACCTGCACCGAGTATCCAAGGGATTGAAGTAAGCTCCAGGTCGCACGATACTGCCGTAAGACATGGGCGTTACTGATGGCTCCTGCATCGGGATAAAACTCGATAATGCGAGGCGAGGGAGGATTGGAACTCGTTTGGGAGTCATCAACGGCGTGAACACTATTGAGTTCGTCTAACGTGTCTCTTAGCGTTTGGGGACTACTGGCAAACTGTCCGCCCGCAGCACCGATGGTGATGATGTGACGGCGTTCTGCGGTAAGCAATGGCTTTACTCCCGTTCCTTCGACGAGGGCGATCGCCGACCGAATGCAGTGAGCGGGTCGATAGACAGAGAGAGGCAGTTCTTCTGTGCCGAGAAGGGGGGTGAGATGGGCGGTTGCGCCGAGGGGATTCTTCTTTGTTTTGCTGGTGAGCCAGTAGTATTTGGGAATGCCTTTACTGTCAGCGTCATTTCCATCGCCGTTTTCAGTGCTATTTCCAGAGCGACTGCGGATTTGGCAGGCAACAATTCTCCCTTTGACATCGCGGATGGGACAGACGTACCCTTCTGCGAAGATGTTGAGCGATCGCCCATTCTGACGCACTCCAGGAAGGTTAGAAGGCAGGGAGGACGATAAAGACTGCCACGGCTCCACCGACTTAACGCCCCACTGCTGGATGTGTTCGTCCGTGAGCCCTCGCCGTTTGAGATCGGCATAGTCGTCGGGGTGAAGCGATAGGTTCTCAAGGAGGTGCGTGTAGTGGCGATCGCGCTCATCGGCTGACAGCGGTGTGGCCTTCGATTTTTTCTTAGATAAGAAGCTTGCTCGCGGCGATGCCACAGGCTGAAAGCTAGACTGTTTGGAAGCCTTCTGAGCAACCCATTTTCCCCAGAGGTCATTCTTGGTTCGTCCGATAAATCGAAATCCAGGGATATGGTGCAGGGCATCTGCCATCGTCATGCACAACTGCACATGATCAGTTTCGCGGCACTTTCCGGTTGTATCTGAGCAAATCGGACACGGATTGTAGTGACGAGTGGGAGTAAAGACAGGCATCTGAAAATAGCTCATCGAGGTGGGCCAATCGATGCCAGATTCTGACTGATCTTTAAAAAAGGCGTTTTGAGATGATCAGTTTGATCAAACTGATCGGGGTGTAGTAAAACCTCTGAAAGACTTGAGTGGAAAGTATTCTGTCAACCAGAATGTGTAGTCATCCGGGCATTTTGTGAGCTGATCCGGGTGTTTTCGTGTAGTGACTCGGGTTCTAATGTAGTAACTTAAAACCCTTGATTCATAAAGGATTGAGCCCTAATTTTGAGACTTTTTTTCTTACTACAAGTGCTTCGTGTAGTAAGAAAGCCCTTCTGGCTGGGAATGCGGCCTTTTTTCTGCTCTCGAAAGGTTTGTCTAAAGTGATGTGCTTTGTGAGCCGATCCGGGGTTTTTGTAGTAACCTACCCGTCATCTTGTAGTAGTCTGCCCAAGTCTCGGAGTGATTGGTACGAAATCCCTCGTTTTGTGAGCCGATCCGGGAGTTCTTGTAGTAGTCTGAAGACGTTTGCCTATAAGGGATCTAGATCTTTCGAAGACCTCAAAATGCCCTGAAAT
>JAYKJC010000210.1:0-3312 GCA_035285885.1 Leptolyngbyaceae cyanobacterium
AGGAGCAGATTTCGGATGTCGGCGGAGTCGTATGGGCAAACGACAACCAGACCCTCTTCTACACGCGAATTGATGCTGCAAATCGACCCTTTCAGCTTTGGCGACATCAGTTGGGCTCGTCTCCCGAAAAAGATACGCTGATTTACGAAGAAACCGACGAAGCGTTTTACCTCGACATCAGCCGCAGTCGCAGCAATGCCTATCTGTTCTTGTCGGCTGAAAGCAAAATCACCTCAGAGGAATGGTTCCTGGATGCGAATCAGCCGATGGGTGAGTTTCAGGTGATTCAGCCTCGCTCCTATGGCGTGGAATATACCGTCACGCACCATCCTGGCGATGGTTCCGATCCGTCCACGAATCGGTTCTACATCGTGACCAACGAAGAGGCCGTTAATTTCAAGCTGATGGTCACATCCGTTTCTGAACTGGATAAGGCCCAATGGCGTGAAGTGATTGCCCATCGACCGGATGTCATGTTGAACGGGGTGGATGCCTTTGTGAATCACTTGGTGATTTTCGAGCGTGAAGAAGGCTTGCCCACCATTCGCGTGCAGGATCTGGCCACAGGAGCGACCACGTCTCTAGATTTCCCGGAGCCCGCCTATGCTGTTTCTGCGGGATTCATGCCAGAATTTGAGACTCAAACGCTGCGATTTACCTACACCTCCTTCACGACACCTTCCTCAGTCTTCGACTATGACATGATGACCCATGAGCGGGTATTGAAGAAAGAAACGCCTGTGCTTGGAGGCTATGACCGGACTCAGTACGCCAGTGAGCGGCTGATGGCGATCGCCCCAGACGGCACGAAAGTCCCAATTTCACTGGTCTACTGCAAGGGCACCGAGAAAAACGGCACGAACCCGCTATTTCTGGTAGGCTACGGCTCCTACGGATTTCCCTATCCTGTCACCTTCTCCTCGAATCGCCTGTCGTTGCTGGATCGGGGTGTTGTGTGTGCGATCGCCCATATCCGTGGGGGTGGAGAACTGGGACGCACCTGGTACGAGGATGGGAAGTTTCTCAACAAGAAAAATACCTTCACCGATTTCATCGCCTGTGCTGAACATCTCATCGCTGAGCAGTGGACGAGTCCCGAATACCTCGGTATTTCTGGCGGCAGTGCGGGCGGCTTACTGATGGGTGCCGTGTTGAATATGCGGCCTGATTTGTTTAAGGGGGCGATCGCCGCTGTGCCATTTGTGGATGTGGTGACGACCATTCTCGACCCCACCCTGCCGCTTTCGGTCATGGAGTGGGACGAATGGGGCAATCCAAATGAGAAGGACTACTACGACTACATGAAGTCCTATGCGCCCTACGACAACGTCACCGAGCAGGACTATCCCAATATTCTGATCACCGCTGGATTGAACGATCCGCGCGTGTCGTACTGGGAGCCCGCCAAGTGGACGGCCAAGCTACGCACCCTAAAGACAGACACAAATCAGCTTCTCCTGAAAACCAACTTGGATGCAGGTCATGGCGGTGCATCGGGGCGCTATGGTCGGCTGAAGGAAACCGCTTTTGAATATGCCTTTATGCTCGATTGCTTAGGCGTCACGGGTTGATTAGATTGACAAGTGATTTTGAAGCCACTGATGCACATCTTGAACATCGCTAAAATCGAGCAGCGCTTCGCCTAGAGACTCAAGAGACTTCAGAGATAGTGACTGAATCTGAGTTTCAGTAGATTCGGGGAGAGGGCCAAACCGACGCGTGAGGAGACGCATAATGAGCGATCGCTGTCCCTGCTCCAGTCCTTGTTCAAGCCCCTGTTCGAGCCCTTGTTCGAGCCCTTGTTCGAGTCCTTGTTCGAGTCCTTCTTCTTTGCCCTGCTGGTAGACCCGTGTTTGCTTGAGTTCGCTAATCCCAAACATGGCTTCAACCTCCTGCCAACTCAGATGAGGAAATTTGTAAATCAGGATCGTTTCGATTAACTCTATTATTGCTGAAGAAGACAATCGTGAGGGGGAATCGTTAATCTGCGCAATTAACTGTTGGGCTCGGGCGATTGCCCGCTCTTCTGGTTCAACAATGAGTCGAATCAAGCTAAACTCCGCCGATTCAGTTTCTCGTTCGGCCAATTCATTGAGGTATAGCTGTTGAACTTGGGGGAGTGTTAAGAAGGGGGCAAAGGCTCTTGCCGACGAGGGCTCACAGGCGCGGGTGCCGTAGATGACTACAACTTGCCACTGCTCTATGGCTGGATTTTGGCGGAGGAGGAGGGGCAGTTCACTAAATAAACGAGCATACAGCTGCTCATCTCGCTGAAACTGCACTTCAACCATATATGCAGGAGCCGTAGGATTGATAGGGTCTGGAAGAAACACGCCATCAATACGAAAGGCCGTTTGTTTCAGTTCGACAGAGCAGAATGAATAGGACAACTCACTCAGGTTTGATTGATCCAGCAGCTCAAACAGGAGAGCCGGAGCCGTTTCAAACAGTCGAAAGAATAGTGAATCCGTTTGCACCTGCTGAGTGTCCTTACTTGACTAAAAACCGATTATTGCACTCCAAGTTTTTTGCGCACGCGACGGAAAAAGAGTTGAACGAAGCGTGATCGCGTCAGTCCTGGAACGGTGGGGGGGTGCGATCGCCGATGGTCGAAGAAAGTGTTCAATTCTGGCACAATCACCTGTAGCCGCTTTACCAAACTGTCCGTTCGATATTCGTTAAAAAACTCATCGGAGACTGCTATTTGAACAGGCGCATTAATCACTTGAAGAATGCGCTGCACGTCAAACTCGGTGGAATAGGCTCCAATTTTATGGCAGTTCATCCCTGGGTCAAGGTAGTCTGCCAAGGCTCCGTTGATGCTGGAGAAGACCTGGCACCCACAGGCCATGGCTTCCATGGGCGGCAGGCCAAATCCTTCGCTCAGGCCATGTTGCCCCCAATATTCCGCAGAATCATAGAGGTAGACGCTTGTGCGGTTGAAGAGGCCGACCAAATCCTCGACGAACTGATCCAGCACCATGACATTGCACTGGGATTCCAATGCAGGGACGAGTTGCTTCAGCACGTAGTCTGAGGATTTTCGGGTCTGCACCAACACATCAATATCCCGGTTGAGATGGCGATTTTGAAAGTCGTCTGAAATGTGATTGGGCAGGTAATACAACAGCCCATTCATGGTTCGCTGGCCCCAATAGCCCAGCGTGTTGCGACTCACAGCCAGAATCGGGATGTCTGAGGGAATCGAAAACCGATATCCGGCACTGTGGGCGCGATAGACCACGTTTCTTCCGCGCAGCTTTTTCATCAGCATGGGGACGTGGAAGCCCCAACTCATGACAAAGATGCAGT
>JAYKJC010000211.1:0-4535 GCA_035285885.1 Leptolyngbyaceae cyanobacterium
CATCGATGTTGTGGGCTGCTTACACCCTGGCGCGAGAAGCAACGGTGATTGGGGGAAAAGCTCATTTAGTAGAATGCTATTTTGGCCATCATCACCTGTTTATGAGCTGGCAGCAGTGGTGTCTTCCGGATATTGCGGAGCAATGAGAAACCATGCCAACGTACAGAACAGACTACATCGGGCATGACCGTATCGGGGGCGATCGCATCCAAAATGACAGGTTAAGCTCAATCGAAAAAGCAAAAAAAGAGCGGAGGTATATTCCGCTCTTTCCATTCAGAGCATGTCTTGCCAAGGGTCTATCAAATCTTAAGAACGAGGGTAAATCCCGTAGGAATTTACCCTCGTTCTTAGATGGGACGTAGCCTAGCTACGCAATCGTATCAAAGTTGCGGGTGAAATCTCCTCTAGAGAAATCGTCAGCATCAGCTCGACGCACAAGCGCCAAGTCTGAGCCCTCTGTGGTTGAAATCAGTGTGTTTGCACCAAGCTGAGTAAACACGAGGTCTCCAAAGCTCAAGTCGCCCGACAAGCCAAACTGATCATTTCCGCGACGACCAAAGTCTCGGATGACGTCAACCCCGTTGAGATCTTCTAAGACATAGGTGTCACGACCGCCGCCCCCAATCAAAATGTCGTTCCCTTGGCCACCGATTAAGGTGTCAGGACCATTGCCGCCGACCAGGCGATCGCGCCCACCGCCCCCTTCTAAGATGTCAGAACCGCCGCCGCCTTTGATGTTGTCGTTGCCACCACCACCGTCTAACAGGTCATCACCTGCGTTACCTCGGAGGCGATCGCGCCCTGGCCCACCATCCAATTCATCATCACCACCACGACCAAAGAGAACATCACGACCACCACGTCCCGACAGCTCATCTGGGCCATCTTGACCATTGAAGCGATCGCGACCCTGAGCACCTTCCTGAAAGAGACCCTGGCCAAATACACCATCACTTCGTTCCGACAAGTTTTGAATGCGTGTATCTTCTGAGATTGAGGTCTCAGCCACGTTGAATGGTGTGCTGTTGAAGTTAGCTAACAAGTATTCAGCCAAAGCATCTTGCTCAGTGCCCGGATCCGCCGCTGTCGCCGCACCCGGATCCGTGAGCGTGTCAGCCAAATCAACGCGATTGTCACCAAACACGTCAAACGGATAACCGTCACCCCCATCCGCCAAGAAGTTAAGAGTCACCACCCGGATTTCCCGATTGGGGTCACCCACCACATTCCCGTTGACAACTAGAGGGATAAACTTGCCATTGCCGTTATCAATTCCTAGAGAACGAATACGAGTTCCAGGTGTTGTCACGTTGCCTTGGTCATCAAACTCGATGGCCTGCCCAGATGGGTCAAAACTAAAGGAGAGCCCCCCTACCTGAGGAAACTGACCTGGAGTATTGCCAGGGCCAGTCGCAGCGACACCATGCTCAAGAAGGTTTTTCAACTCTTCAACCGTAACCGTCACCAGGCTCAGCTCATTGTTGAATCGGAGCGTATTCTCAAGATCGAGCTGAGAAATTTGACCGTCTTGCTTACCCGATAGAGAGTTCGCTTCCGTTGGTAGAAGTTCCCCCGTGATGCCGTCAATGGTTCCAATTTCCGCTCGGATTCCACCGCCATTCTTTAAGGAAACTTGCACGGTTGGATCAAACTGTTGTGCAATAAACAGGTTGGCATCTGCGGTCAGGTTGCCGAGGTTTGTCTCCTCTGTACGAACGAACGCGCGTCGGCCTTCTAGATAAACATCTGAGGAACCATAGATGATGCTGTCTCTAGCTGTAACAATGTCGGTAACGCCGCTGACCAACGTTTGCACCGTTGCACCTTTGCTTCCCGGAGCAAACAAATCCAGGGTCGGATCGTTCAGGGCAATCCTGGCGGCTGTTTGTACATCAGACACGCCTTGAGTATCTGTCGCAAACGCACCACTCACCACTGGGTCAATGCTGTTGGGCTCAATCACACCGTTGTCATCAAAGGTGACCACAAGCTGACCGACATAGCTGTATTGTCCATCGGTACTCACAATCGCCACTGGATTGCTGTCCGCGCCCGTTGCGATGATTGGGTATGTGTTTGCTGCGGTATCTCCTGCGCGAAGACGATCCGTATTATCGGCCAGGAGTGTGTCCGACCCCCCTGCAATGATGATGTCAACACCCGTCAGAAGGGTCGCTAACTGTTGCTCAAGCGCAATCTGCTGCAAGTGAGTCGTTAAGATAACCTTGTTAACATCATCCGCATTTCCCAGAATGTCATCATCACCATTAATCACATCATTGATGATGGGCTGCAAAATAGCCGCGAGAGCCGCCATGTCATTGGCGTTGGGGCCAATCACCTCAACACCTCCAGTAGAGGTAATGCTTTCAACCAGTTGAGTTGTCGCTCCCACAACTCCAATCAGTTCTCCATTGCGCTCAATGATAGTAGCCGGAGCAATTTTGGGAGCCGCTGCCGCTGCTGTCAGGTCACTGGGCAGGGATTGAAAATCAGTGTTGGGAAGAATATCGCTTGTAAATAAGCCAGACAAGGCACCTTCTTGAGAGAAATCGAGGTTGGCGCTCAAGTAGGGGAACTGTGCCCCCAGCCAGCGGACATCGCCCAAGGTTGTGCCGCGAATATCTGTGCCGATGATTTCACTAAAGATGGTGGTGCCCGCATCAAACTCGTGGTTACCCACTGCAGATGCATCGAAGCCGATCGCATTCATAATCGAAATGTCGATGCGACCGCTGCCTTCACGGATGTTCGTTAACCCTGGTTCATTAAAAAAATCTTGATAGAAGGCTTGTAAATCATCCCGTAGAGCTTCATCGCCTGAAGCGCTGAAGAAGGGACCTGGTAAATAGTTATCCCCAGAGGAAATCAAGATGGACTCGATCGACTGACTGGCTGCAATCTGCTCCAAGCCATCCACAACAGCGGCAAAATTAGGAGCATCAGCAATGGCATCGACTCCACCTTCGAGGTCTGAAGCGTGTAGAAGTTGTAAATCAAACGGCATCGGTTTAATCTTCCTTTTTGTGTTTTACAGCGCTACGCGCATTGGTTAAGTACAGATGTGTAGGCCGCGCCGCGACCTACACATCTGTGTTTTGTGCTTAACGCGGTTACAAACCGCTATATCTAGGTACACCCAAAATGAAGAATCTGCTGACTCGACAGCCCAGAGTCCTTCACCATAAACCTTTCATCCGTCATGGAACCTAGCATGCCGTCATTCAAAGGGCATGTTTCGCATAACACATTCGTCACAGAAAACCTCCCCTCTTTGGCATAGAGGGGATGGACTGATATGCGTTCCAGATGAGAGATACCGAAGGTCTGACCGTCGCGAGGTGCTCGGGCGAGGTGTCAGTAGCTTTATCGACCTGATTGTTTATTTTTTACAGAAAGTCAGTTGGGTTAATCGGGGAACCGTTGCGTCGCACCTCGAAATGGAGGTGAGGTCCGGTGGAGAGTCCGGATGAACCGACGGCGGCGATCGCCTGTCCCTGCTGGACAACGGCTCCTTCTGCCACAAACAAGCGACTGGCATGGGCGTACAGGGTGGTAATGCCATTGCCATGATTAATCACCACAGCTCGACCATAGCCGCCGTACCATCCCGAAAAAATGACTCGACCTGAATCAGCCGCTCGAATGGTTGTGCCATAGCTGGCGGCAAAATCAATCCCGGCGTGAAATCGCCGATAGCCCAGAATGGGATGGACTCGGTTGCCAAAGCCACTGCTAATGCGTCCGTTGGCCGGGAAGATGAAGCGTCCGGTTCCCCGGACGATGCCCTCTGCGGTTGCGAGTCGCTGCTGGATCAGGATGGAAAGGTTTTCAGAATCAGCCGCTAACCGAGCTTCTGCGGCTTCAAGGGCACGACGGTCTTCTTTCAGGCGAGACACCAGCTTTTCTTGTTCTTGGGCCTGGGCTTCGTACTCCGTTTTCCGTGCGAGCAATTCTTGCGTCAGCAGGGCAATCTCATTCTTCTGACGCTCGACCGTGCGCCGACGTTGCTCCAGATCATCGGCCTCGGTTTTGAGATCGGTCAGTATTTGGCGATCGGCCTCATACAGTCGCTTGAGGTGATGCCGCCGATCGAGAAATTCGTTGATGTCGCTGCTTTGCAACAAAACTGCCCACCCCTCGCTGGATTGCTGTCGCTGAAGAAACCGCAGGCGACCGATGGTGGCAAATTGACGGTCTTGAAACCGTTGCTCTGCTGCTGCTAGTTCGTCTTGAAGCTGTTTGAGCTGAGTGTTGGCGGCGGCTAATTTTTCTTCATTCTCAGCAATATCCTGAGCTGTGGATTGAATCGTCCCCTCTAAGCCCCTGAGTGCATCTTCTGCCTGATTTTCTTGGTTCTCGATTTGACTGCGCTGCTGCTGAAGAGTGCGGCGTTCTTGCTCGACCTGCTGCTGCTGTCGCTGGAGTTGCTGAATATCTCCCGATTGTCCCTGGGTAGGAGGGGCGATCGCCCCCCACAGCACGAGACTCAGTACCCCCATCAAAACCAGACCGAGGAGGGGCGATCGCCC
>JAYKJC010000212.1:0-5769 GCA_035285885.1 Leptolyngbyaceae cyanobacterium
CCCCTAAGACCCTTCGGGTATGCGCCTTCGGCGTAGAAAAAGGGGGCTCACAAGGTTGCTGGCTCGAAGTCCCCCTTTTCAAGGGGGATTTAGGGGGATCGGACGAAGATCTCGCTAAACACATACGCGGGCTCTGGCCGCTGCCTCTCTTTTATTTTCTTGCTGGGTTAGGGCTTGGTGTTAAGAATCTCAGACGTTTTCTTTTGGCTCTTGTTCTTCTTTTCCCTCTTGATAAAGGGAACGGGCGATCGCCGCAATTTGTAACTCTGGCGGATAGGCTCCCTCTTCCTTAATTCGACGAACCAGCGAATCCGCAAACTGAAGGCCAAGTCGCTTTGAGATCGCCTGGACGGTATCACCCCGGTCAATCACCCCTGAAACGGCTCCAGCAGGAGACAGCACGGTAATGTGCTTCAGGTCTTCGTCTTCCAGTTTCACAATCACCGTTGCAAGGCTGGTGGACTCAGCAACGGACGGGATCGTTTCAAGGGGTTGAGCGAGATCTTCAAGGGTCTGGGTGTCCCATACACTCCGCTCAATGTCTCGGACATCATTGATGCTCACGAGTCCTCGATAGCGCCCGTCAGACGCCGCATAATACATGGCTGGGTGCGCATCTTCTAGCACATAATCATCAACAAACTTGCGAACCGTAGACCGAGCATCAACCACCCGATATTCTCGCGTCATGGCGTCTGCCGCAGAAATCGAGAGAAGGGCGTCTTGCACATTTGAGACCCGCTGATAGGCGGCTGCATTGCGCACGCCAAACCACCCAATGAGCGAAATCCAGAGAAATGCAGCGTTCAGCCCTTCCGTAATAAACAGCGTCACGCCGAGGGCGATCGCAATCCACCCCAAGGCTTGACCCATACGGGCAGACCACCGAACCCCTTTGATTCGATTGCCTGTCGCCTTCCAGATGGCGGCTTTCAGCACCTGCCCACCATCCAGCGGCAACCCTGGAATCATGTTGAATGCAGCAAGGACGAGATTAATCCACGCTAGCGTTTCGAGTATTTCAACCGCAGGTGCCCCAATGGGAACCACAAGCGGCAGAAACCGATGAAGAAGAGAAAGAATGAGAAATAAGCTCAGACTGACGGCTGGCCCGGCGATCGCCACCTGAAACGCTTGCTCTGGAGTCTTCGATTCTTGCTCAATCGAGGCAAGTCCCCCAAACAGAAATAGCGTAATCGCCTTGACGTGAATACCTTGAGAACGCGCAACCAGGCTATGCCCCAGCTCATGCAAAACCACGGAGCCAAACAACAGCAGAGCCATGACGAACCCTGCAAACCACTCAGCCGCTGTTCCCCAGTTTTCGCTTTGCCAGAGAGAACCGTAGAAAAACGTAAACAGCAATAATACCGGAAACCAAGATGGGTCTATGAAGAATGGAATATTAAAGATGGACCCAATTCGCCAACCAGACTTCATAGAAATTCTCGCCAACCTGTTTGCAAACCTTAGAGTTGAGCTTACTGATAATAAGCGCTACCTTATCCATTCTAAAGAAACTGAGCAATTCAGAACAATCCATAGCTTTACGCTTTTGCATTGGGACACTCAGTCAGCATGTTTTCCCCGCTGCGCGAGGAAAACATGCTCAAACCTTAACCCGTAGAGCTATAAACGTGCTCAGCTTAAACTTTACCGAAAGTAACGGAATCAGATTTGCATCAGCCAGGTTCGCATGAGGACAAAGACCCAGAAAAGGAATACCGTAGGGTGGGCATCGCCCACCGAAACGCGCATCAAGCAATCGAGAATACCGTAGGGTGGACATCGCCCACCGAAACACGCTGAACAGCCCAGGCACGGCCACCCTACAGTTCAATTCACTGACACCTAGCGCTTTACGGCGTAAATCGGCCTACTGCTCCAATCGCCCTCATCCCCAACCCCTTCTCCCAAAAGGAGAAGAGGAGTTCAATTGAAGTCCCTCTCCCTCGGGGAGAGGAATTTAGGGTGAGGGTTGACTTCCGCCGAAGTACACTATCGCTTTAGCGGCTCACCATCTAATAACTCAATTTGCCCTGAGGTTCGCACACACAAAAGCTTCCATCGTTGCCGAGTGGCTTTACCGGGCAAAAATCCTTCAATCGTCAAATAGTCTTCTCGTTCACCTCGGGGAACCTTGACCAAAAGCTGGCCATTTTTCTGGCTGACAACGAGTGCGTCAATTTCAAACTCACCCTCCATCTCCCAGGGCATCACAACTCGTTCTCCAGATTCATCCGTTTCAGGGCGGATAATCGCACGAATTTTTTGAGCTTCAGGGTTAGTTCCGGACATAGTGCTGCGTTACTGTCGATAGTTCATATAAATCTTCAACAATCGATTGCGGTGATGTTAAAGACTACATGCAGAATGCTAGCACCCATTGGCATGGGTGAGTAGGTCATACATTGCCTTTTTTTCTAAATATGAGAGAGCCGTTGGCGATCGCCCCGACACTCTAAATCCTACTATTCATCTACGTTTAAGGCACTTTTCACCAGGACATGTCGCCCTACGTTCTCACGCAAATTTGCAAAGAAAATATGGAAACGTGGCACGAAAAACGGGAATGGTATTGCTCATATTAAGAATTTTGATTTTGATAAACAGCCCGCATGGCAGAGCTTTCTTATCAAATGACAACATCACCTGAGAACATCAGTTGTGAACATCAGTTGTGAACATCACTGGGTAAACGTCTCATCTTTAATTCCACTTGAAAAGAAGAAAAACAGGGTTGTGGGCGCACAACACGCGCCCACAACCCTGTTCCTACAATTTTGCCAAGTCAAATGATGAACGTATTTAGGCCGCGCTTGATACCGTCTCAGACTCCGCTGGAGATTCCATCGCATAGTCTGGGAGACAATTTTTGTTGATGAATCGATGATAATTGGCGATTTGGCGATCGCACTCTTCTTCACTCCATCCACAATGCCGCTTCAGCGCATCCACCACCCCCGGCAACGCATCAAACCCATAGTTAGCGTGCATCGACAGGGTTGTCCGACGACGGCAAATGTCTTCTAGCGTATAGGCCATTTCAGACTGCACGGCGTAAACGGCCTGTGCTTTGATATCAGGACAATAGGGCACAATTCGCTCCGCCAAATCAGGCGCATCATCCACCAGGGCAAGAACCTCCTCCGTCTTGGAGCCATAGGTCTTGAACAGATGCTCAATCTGAGTGGCATGCAACGTTCCTTCATACTGGGTGAAAATGGCCTGAACTTTGGGATCAGCGTCGGCGATCGCCCCAGGGAAGGGCGTGTGTCGAGTCTTACACTCCGGTGCAGGCACTCCCATTTTCTTGTAGGCCGCATCCACCATTTCTTCTCCCACCTGACGGAAGGTGGTCAGCTTTCCGCCAATCAGAGAAATCATATTAGACACCCCTTCTGGCGCGTGATCAAAGAGAATGTGGCTGCGGGTAATGCTCCCAGGCTTCTTGTCGCCCGCGTAGGGCAGCGGACGCACGCCCGAATACGTAAACTTCACATCATCGCGTCCCAACCGAGCAGACGGGAAAATGCGATTCGTTTCGGCCAGCAGATAATCCACCTCATCGTCATCGGCTTTCAGGTTGTCCAACTTGCCCTCGTAGTGAAGGTCGGTGGTGCCAATCAGATACAGCCCCAACCAGGGCACGATGAAGAATGGACGATTATCTGCCTTTGCTTCGACGTAGAAGGCGGTTTCGGGCGCTCCAGGGAAATGATCGACGATAATGTGGCTGCCCTTCGTGCCGCCCATTTTGCGCGTCTGTCCAATCTCGTTGGGTTCTCCCAAGCCACAGACCTCATCAACCCAGGGGCCAGAGGTGTTGACAACCACTGCTTTATCCGTTCCACGAATGTCAAACACCTCGCCTGAAAGTTCGTCCCGGCAGGTGAGATGGGTGAGGCGATCGCCCGACCGATGAAGCTGAGTCGCCTTGACGTAGTTCAGCATGGTCGCACCCGCATCTTTCGCGGCCAACACATTCTCCCAGCACAGCCGCTCAGCCCGCTCAGCCTGTCCATCGTAATACTGGGCTCCTCCCGTCAGTTCCTCCGGTTGTACTCCCCGGAACAACTGCTGGAGCTGGGGCTTGGGCAACATGCGATGAGACGGCACCGTTTTGTCATAGCTGAGAATGTCATACAGCATCATTCCAGCCTTAATTTCCCAATAGCTACGAGACCCGTAGGTGTAAATCGGGATTGTTAGTTGAACGGGATGAACCAAATGAGGAGCCGTCTTCAGTAAAATCTCGCGTTCACGCAACGATTCGCGCACTAGATTGAATTCAAAATATTCCAAATAACGAAGCCCACCGTGGATCAACCGAGTTGACCAACTGGTGGTGCCACTCGCGAAATCGCCCTTCTCGATGAGAACTGTACGGAGCCCTCTCAAAGCCGCATCTCGCGCAATCCCAACCCCATTGATGCCTCCACCAATAATGATGAGATCAAATTCTGTATCTTGAACAGTTTGAAGATTTCGCATATGTCAAATAATGTCCTTAAGCTCAGCTAGTCAATATCTGTGGTCAGCCGTATTTCTGTAGTCACCAGTACTCATAGAACAGACAGTACTCATAGAACAGAAAGCCATAGAATCAAGCGTTGGATAAATTCCAGATCGGTATGTCTGGTGGGTATATCAGGCCGTTGTGGCAGGTGGTTACAAATGGCTCTTTCCTTAAAAGGTTGGAACCGAACTGTCGCTGCACGCGTCCAAATGCCTTATGCTTCTAGCAATGTAGGCACATTTCCTAATTCCTACTTTAGTGATAGCGACATCGGCTAAGTCGTGCAACATTGACCTTTCAATCAACATTGTTGATTAACACACTGCCGATCCTGACCGATGATATTGACTTTGGCTAAATTTAATATTGTCAAGCTTCAAATCTTTTTCTCGAATCCTTCTTTTGGAAGAATTTCATCCGTCACGATAGAACACGTTCAGCTTGGGTAGGGGCAAGGCAATGCCTTGCCCCTACTGCATATGGCGCTTTTCACACCGGGTTCCTGTTCTCTGAATGGGAACCCGCTTTAGAGGTAGGGTGGGCAATGCCCACCATTGGTTCTGTCTTGGCTATAGGGTTGAGGTGGGCGGTGCCCACCCTACTTGATGAATAATCCGGGCTAAGTAACATCGGTCTCAAAACGAAAGCGTGTATCGGTTGCTCCGCAACCGATACACGCTTTATCTAAACAATGCCTTTGCACATCAACCGGACGAGTATCACCTACACAGTGGTCAATTCAGGAACCGTATCGGTGGTGCGAGTGGCCTGAGCCTCGCGGAAGAGGTGGTTGGCCCACTGCTGCACGTCATAGCGCTTAATGGCCTGAGCCATGCGCGTCATGCGCTGCTTCTTCTCCTCATCGGACATGGAGAGTGCCAGGTCGATGGACTCATCCATGCGGGTGGACGAGTAGGGATTCGTTAGAATAGCGTCGGGCAACTCCACCGCTGAACCTGTAAATTCAGACAGAATAAGAATTCCATCATCGTCTTCGTTGGCGATCACGTATTCTTTCGCTACCAGATTCAGGCCGTCCCGCAACGGCGTAATCCAGCCAATATCAGCCGCACGGAAGTAGGCAATCAGTTCTTCAAACGGAATCGACTTCGTAAACAGGATAATTGGCGTCCAGTTGAGCTTGGCGAACCGACCGTTGATCTTACCGACCAACTGCTCGATTTGGCTCTGAGCGGTCTTGTAGACTCGCATGCCAGAGGCAGGCGTCACGGCGGTGGCAATCATGTTGA
>JAYKJC010000213.1:0-3634 GCA_035285885.1 Leptolyngbyaceae cyanobacterium
TTACCCGTCGCAGAGCATCCCTTTGACGGTTCCTGGGGATACCAGGTGACGGGGTATTTTGCGCCAACCTCCCGGTTCGGAACGCCCCAGGACTTTATGTACTTTGTAGATCAGTGTCACCAGCACGGGTTGGGAGTGATTGTTGACTGGGTACCGGGACACTTTCCAAAAGATGCTCACGGACTAGCTTACTTTGACGGCACTCATCTCTACGAGCACGCTGACCCCCGACGGGGCGAGCATAAGGAGTGGGGGACGCTGGTCTTTAACTACTCTCGCAACGAGGTAAAGAATTTTCTTATCTCGAATGCCCTGTTTTGGTTTGAGAAATATCATATCGACGGCATTCGCGTGGATGCAGTGGCCTCAATGCTCTATCTCGACTATGACCGCAAAGATGGCGAGTGGGTGGCGAATCATTTTGGCGGGAACGAGAACTTAGAAGCCGCTGATTTTCTGCGTCAGCTTAACTATCTGATTTTCGGATACTATCCTGGCGTGCTGTCCATTGCGGAAGAATCCACCGCTTGGCCCAATGTATCTCGGCCAACCTATGTGGGCGGGTTGGGCTTTAACTTCAAGTGGAACATGGGCTGGATGAACGACATCCTGCGCTACTTCAAAGAGGAGCATCATTACCGGAAGTATCACCAGAATGCGCTGACCTTCTCGATCTGGTACGCCTTCAATGAGAATTTTATGCTGGCGCTGTCCCATGATGAGGTGGTACATGGCAAGGGAAATCTGTTCCAAAAGATGGCGGGAGACACCTGGCAGAAATTTGCGAACTTGCGATCGCTCTACACGTACATGTTCGCACATCCGGGTAAGAAAACCCTGTTTATGGGCATGGAGTTTGGGCAGAAAAGTGAATGGAATAGCTGGCTCGATCTGGACTGGGGTCTGCTGAATGAAGAACCTCATCAGCAACTCAAGCAGCTCGTTTCTGACTTAAATCTTCTGTATAAGCTAGAGCCAGCGCTGTACACCGACGACTTCTCCGCCAATGGATTTGAGTGGATTGACGGCAACGACAACGAGAACAGTGTCGTATCGTTCATTCGTCAAGATAAGTATTCTGATGACTTTATCGTCACCGTCTGCAACTTCACGCCAAACCCTCACCATGACTATTGGGTCGGCGTCCCGACGGCTGGGTACTATCAAGAGCTGTTGAACAGTGATGATGTCAAGTATGGTGGCAGCGGTCTCACAAACAATGGCGGAAAACATAGCCATGAGTGGGACAACCCCCGCTGGCCCCACGCACTGAGCCTGTCGCTACCGCCCCTGGGTGTTGCGATGTTTAAGTTGGCATCAACATAACGGGGTGAAATGGAATGCCTCATGGGGAATGACGCTACTGCGCATGGGGATGGGCGCATAAATTCCAGATTTAACCCTAAAAATGATGGCGATCGCCCGGTAAAATGTGCTATTTCGTTCTCACTGAACAACAGGATTCCTTAAAAGTGTCGTATGACTTAAATGCTTGCGTGCATTCGTTTTCAGATCGTTATCTTAGCCAAATGTGGATAGGAGCAGTTGTTTTCCTGCAAGGCAACTGAAGCTCCTGAACTCAGCAAGAGTTTCAAAAAGAGTCCATCGCTCATCTTCTGTCGTTTAATTCAAGAACTTGTATGGTCGCAACTGCTACTCGTATTCAACTGCTTGAACAGGAAACGGACGCACTCATTCAATGGGCTGAAGAAATTCAGCACTCAGACGAAACGCTGTTTAACAAAGCAAGAATTCTTGCGACTCGGCTCGGAGCGCACTATCGGGCAGATGGCCTAACCGAGATTGGGTTCTGGGCACCCGAATTGGGGGCAGACATGGTGCAGCCCAAGAATATTTATCTGGAAATCTTCACGCCTAAAAAGAAAATCGATCCCCTTCGCTCGAAGCAGCAGGTTGTTTTTCGCAGGGATTCCGTGGAACTCGCAAAAGACGGTGAGTATTTTTGGGGCGTCATCTCTGGGATGACGCCTGGAACCAAGGATGAATTGGGCTCCTTCTACTGGCTTCGTTACCTTGACCCCAATAGTGATGAGGTGAAGGTGATTGGTGATTGTCTTGCCTATTCACTGCCCTATGGCGTTTATGCTCCGGCTGAGCTGTATGACATGGATACATTACAGCGCAACCGAACCGACATGGATTATTTGAGGAGGGGCGATCGCACAGAAGATGGCGTTATTCGAGTCCACCCTCCTAGCAATATCTTGCAGCTTCACGTCAATACAGCATCGCCCAATAGCTACCTGAGCGGGTTGACGGAGGTTTATCAGCGCATCGCTAAGAAGATTGAAAATAATCAAGAACTAACTGCACCCGAGCAAAATTTTATCGGATATGATGCTGTCCAGCTTCTGCCCGTGGAACCAACGGTTGAATACCGAGGGGAGCACGAACTGGGGCATGGCTTCTTTATGTTGCGAGAAAGCGACATGGGCGAGATGGATCCTGAAACCGAGGGCATTGAGCACGAGCCCGGAGATGTGAAAGTCACACTCAAAAAGCCCGACACTCAGAACTGGGGTTATGACATCGTTATCTTCGGCTGTTCTGCCACTGATCCCTCTGTTCTGGAAACGCTTCGCCCTGATGAATTGGTTGAATTTATTGAGACACTGCATAACTTCCCAGATCAACCTATTCAGGTCATTTATGACGTTGTATACGGCCACGCTGATAATCAGGCCATTGACCTGCTGAACGGGCGCTTCTTGAAAGGCCCCAACATGTATGGACAGGATGTGAACCATCAGAATCCGACCGTGCGAGCCATTTTGCTAGAAATGCAGCGCCGCAAGAACAATACAGGTGTTGATGGCATTCGCGTGGACGGAGCCCAGGACTTTAAGTTCTTCAATCCACTCTCCGGTCGAGTGGAGTACGACGACAACTACCTCAGCGACATGGCTCGCGTGATCCAAGAAATTGGAGACAGCAAGCGACTGCCCTTCGCTATTTTCGAAGACGGACGCCCCTGGCCCGCCGAAGGTTGGGAAGAAATTTCAACCTATCGCGACATCATTGAATTTCAGCCCGAAGCGTTTCAATGGGGGCCGCTGATTTTCGCCCACAACACGCCAAGTCTTCAAAAGTTTTGGGATAAGAAATGGCGACGCGTTGTTGAACAAATGCAGGTCGGCGCAAACTGGATTACCGGGTGTGGAAACCACGATACGCTGCGGCGCGGCACCCAGGTTGATCCAACTCTGGCGATTAATTGGAATCTTGGCGATGGTCTCCCCGAAGTGTTGAACAACGCCTACGATAACCCAGCGATTACGCTGATGACCTACGGCTTTAGTCCGGGGCTACCGATGGATTTTATTAACTGCACGATGCGGGCTCCGTGGGGCTTTTTGCGCAACACGGACGATCGCTATGGCGTGAAAGTGGTCGCCGAAGAAGCTGGGGGCTTTCTCGACTGGCAAGTGATCCCCGAAACCTACAATTGGCCAGAGATTTTTCCTCGAATCAAGGCTATGGGCTTCACCAAGTTAGGAGAACTTCGCCAATTTGTGCGCGGACTCTATGATGCGATTGAAGAGACAGGGTACGACTTGGATGAAGTGGCCCACCTGTGTCAGAAGTTCATCGGACATAGCGCGGATACAGCAGA
>JAYKJC010000214.1:0-2653 GCA_035285885.1 Leptolyngbyaceae cyanobacterium
GAGAAACTAGAGTAAAAAGGTAAACAGCACATCAATCAGACTGTTTTCTCCAGTTGGCGATTGATGCAACACGATTCACTGGTCAAGAACCATGACACAAAGTGCGTTTAAGCAGCTTCCCCTTTCAGATTTGCGAACCAGCTTGCCGAAGTTTAAGCGGCAGGTGCAGCTCGGCATGAAGCGCATTGCCGCGACCTATTACGGTCAGGTGGTTGGTTTCCTGGTGCCGTTGAAGGATATTGCGCCCCTGGAAGCGGAGGGACTGATCGAGCATACGGAGGAGATGTCGCTGTCGGACTTTCGAGCGCAGATGACGGAGTGCTGGGAGCGGTTGCAGCTCGATGTGGACTGCATCTATCTCACCTATCACACCCGTAAGGCGGCGGCGTTTGTCAGTCCTCGGTTTGTGCCCCATTTGCCGATTCCGGTGGCGGAGATATCCCATAAGCTGCTGGCGGTAAATAGCGAGATTTTGGAGGCGGCTCCGGCAGCGGCGAGTTCTGGGAACTTAGCGTCTTCGGTGTCGGGCTCAGCCATGAGTGAGGAGGTGTCGAATGTTTAGTGTGACCTGCATTGACAAGGAATTGGAGCGCAAGCTGACTCACGCTCTAGACTACTTCTCTGGAGCGGCATGCGTTGAGCTGGAGTATTTCCTCAAGGCGCTTCAGCAGTATGGCGAGATTTCTCGGACGGATTTCTTTTTGGGCAACATTAACTGCATTTCGGCCACGAGTGTGTGTATCTACTACCTCTCGAAGCCCGATGCCGCAGAAGTGGTGCTGCTGGATGTGACTGAGAAAAATCGTGAGGCGAAGGCCGCAAGCCTTTCATCGAGTTTCTCTCCAACTGAGGAGTGGGATGATCAGATGGTGATTGACTGCATTCCGCAATATGACAAGCCTGCCAAGATTATTCGTGCGGTGGAGTGTATCTATGACGGAACTCTCAGCGCGTTGGGGTTGGGTACGGAGTTGGGCCATCGAGCAGAAAAGCCCAAGGATATTGCCCGTCAGGGTCACTATGCGATGAAAACTCTGGATGCACTGAAGCTGATTGAGCTACGGAAGGTGGGGCGGCAGTCGGTGCCGCATCTGCTGGAGCGGGGGGAGCGCATTGCCGAGGCTCCTGATCAGGAGATGAAGGAGGCGCTGTTGATTGCGGCGATGCTGAATTATCCTCCGGTGATGATGGTGATTGAGGCGGTGACGAAGGAAGGGCGGAAGCTGGATGATCAGTTGATCAAAGAACTGATCTTTCCGGTGGAGTTTCGGTCGTCGGATACGTGCAGTCGGCGATCGCAAACGATTAAAAGCTGGGTGAAGTGGATTTGCCATTATCAGCTGTTGCCGATGGCAGTGGATGATGGGGCGACGCAGTTGCCGTTGCCGATGTTGTTTTCGACATAGATCCCCCCTTGCCCCCCTTAAAAAGGGGGAATTGATTGAAGTCCCCCTTCTTAAGGCAAATATAAAGTCCCCCTTTTTAAGGGGGATTCAGGGGGATCAATGCAGTGCTTTGAATGGTTAGATGACGTGTGACGAATGACGTGGAACGATGATGAAACGGACGAGTATCTCCTATCGGTTTGATCAGCAGGGTCTCGTAGGTGCGCGGGGCGAACGAATTTTGGATGAGTGGCTGTCGGAGAGCTATAAGATTCTAAATGTGTCGGATATAAAGCTCTATCAGGAATCGGGCATTGACCGCATTCTCATGCGGCCTGATGGCACCACGGTGAAGGTAGAGTACAAGTTTGATCTGGCCTCTTCGCGGACAGGAAACTTATTTTTTGAGACGGTGTCGGTGGACAAGCGCAATATTCCGGGTTGGGGGTGGAGTTCTCAGGCGGACTACTGGATTTTTTTGCTGCCGTCGATGGAGGTGCTGGTGGTGGAACCCAGCCGATTGCGGACGCTGGCATGGCAGTATCGAGAGAAACTAGTCGATAAGGAAATCCAGAATCTCGGCTACAAAACCATTGGGATTGCGATTCCTTTGGAACAGGTCAGGGCGATCGCCCGCTGCGTCAAAGAACTCTGCCAGCCCGAATTGTTAGCCGTTGGGTAAGTTTCTTTAACGGACTTCAGCCTTCTCCACCGAACCATCATTCACACCCAACGTCAGTTCTAGAGGACGGTCATCTCGATGTCCCCGAACGGCAGCTCGATAAACCGAGTAGTCCGCAGGTAAGGTAATCGTCTGTCCTTCTGACTGATAGGTTAGAGAATAATCGACGCTTTTATTGAGTTCAGGCGTGCCGATGGTTTCTTGAGAATCGGCTTGCCCAGCCTCTAACTCATCAACGGTCGGACGGGGCGGCAGCGCAGGCCACCAGAGTCCCTGGTCATCTGGCCCCGTTACGGCCTGTTCAGGCATGATGCCGTTGACGTTCACTAATGACGTAGACTCGAACTTTTCGATGCGGGAACCATTTACTTTATTCGGATCCGTAACGTACTCCACATGCCAGGTGTAGGTCGTGACGGCTGTGGCTTCATAGTCATTCGTCAGTAGGGTCGTGCAGCTAGTAAGCAACCCACTTAACGAGAGTCCGGTGGCGAGAGATATCAGCGTTCGAACGGGGCGAAATTTAGATGTTACGTTCATAGCGAGGAAAAGGGCGATCGCCCAACAGAGCAATGTACTCAAGAAC
>JAYKJC010000215.1:0-2734 GCA_035285885.1 Leptolyngbyaceae cyanobacterium
CGTATCCCAGAGACAGAGCCAATTGTTTCGAGAGCAAGCAAATGAGAGAAATGTCGTCCGCTTGCACGCCTACGGCTTGGAGAGGAACACTCCACCGGAGAGTCAGCAACGCAAATGTTGCATCATTCGCCATTAACGGGATTGCAATTTGACTCTGGGTGTCGGTTTTGGAATAGAAAGACACTTCTCCTAAATCGTCTTCTTTTGCAAGGTCGGTCATGATTTGAATGGACTGAGTGGCGATCGCCCGCTGTGACAGTGGATCATCATCAATACGAAAATCCTTCACCTCCGTAGATGCAGAGGATGGGCTGACATAAACGCCCAAAGATTTTGATGGGGTGCCATTCTCAACCGATTGAAGCGCACACGACGACACTGAAAATCCCTCTCCGACGGCACGGGCCAGCTTTGTCAGCATGTCTGAGGGGTCATCCAGCTGCCCGACAATGGTCAAAATGTCACTGATCAGCTGAGTTTGTAGCTGTGCGCGATTGACGTCATCCCGCTGTCCGCGAAGGGATTGATAGGTGTCGGCGGCATGGGACACCACAGTTTGAAGCTCATCTGGATCCCAGGGCTTGGTGATGTATTTATAGACTTGCCCAGAGTTAATCGCATCAACCAGATCTTCGACATCCGTAAAGCCTGTCAAAATAATCCGCACCGTGTTTGGGAACTGCGGAACCGTCTTGCTGAGAAACTCCGTTCCTTTCATTTCGGGCATGCGCTGGTCCGAAATAATGACAGCGACTTCCCCCTCTTCTTTCAAAATTTCGAGTGCTTCAACGCCGCTATTGGCTCTCAGCACCCGAAATCCCCGACGAAACGTTCGATAGAGCAAATCCAAATTGTCGGGCTCGTCGTCAACCACTAATATCTTTGGTTTTTGTGGCTGTTGGAGGGAAGATAGCTGATTTTCAATCATATGCTCCGAGGGAATTCCGTAACCCATTACGTCTTGGCTCCTGATATCAGGCACGAATTAAACACACTACTGCGAGAAAATGACATGCTTTCGACAATATCTGCAACGCCTACCCTAGTGTTGACAAATTTGCTCAGTTTGTACCATATCGTTCATGAAAGTCTTTACTCAGAAACGTCTTGGCTCAGACGCATCACAAGGCAGGGTTCTCCTGGAACTGACGCATAGGTGTGAAGGGTAAAGAGCTGCCCGCCCACTCTCCTTAAAGGTTTACCCCTAACAGGTCTACCCCTCCTCAGACGAGAACCCATCAGTCATTCAAGAACGTTGTGTGAAGGCTTTGTCTAGAGAAAAACAAGATTCCGTAAGGTGTCGGAGATTCGTCACGATGAACGGCGATCGCCCAGTAGAAATACGTAACTGTTTTTGTCTATCTCGCAACGCAGTCACTCATTTCTCAGGAGAGTCCCATGCCGTCAGCAATTTCCACTCAACACCTCCCTATCAATCCGCTCCAGCTGAATGAACTTCAGCTGAATGAGCTGAAGCAATCTGTAGAATTATCCCGAAACTCCCTGGCGGCATCCGGAAAGCTTTCATTGGGCGATTCTGCGGAGGCTGTGAATTTCTCCGGAGAACAGACCGGAGGACACCTAACGGCTCAAACCCGCTTATTTCAGCTAGAGACGTACGCTGAGACCTCTGCCGAGAATAGAGCGTCACTGGATTCCGATACCGACGAGCCCACCAACTGGCGCGGTAAAGATCTCAGCCGAAGAGACTTAAAGCTTGCCCGACTCTGTCACTTAGACATGAGAAACGTGACGGCTGTGGCATCCGATTTGTACGGAGCCAATTTCTATGAAACGGATTTGAGAGAGGCTGACTTGTCCTATGCCGAGATGGCAGAAGCAAATTTGAGCCTTGCCAATTTATCTCACGCACACCTTACCGCTGCAAACTTGAGTTTTGCCGTGCTTTACACGGCGAATCTCAGCGGAGTCGAGGGTCAAGAGACCAGCTTTTACCGGGCTGACTTACGAGAAACTGACCTCTATCGCGCCAATCTTCGGAACTCAGATCTGAGAGAAGCGATGTTGAGTTTTGCTGATTTGGGGTACTGCAACCTGGGGTTTGCCCAACTCGACCACGCCACCCTGAGAGAAGCGCTGATGCGCCATGCAAACCTGTGTGGAGCCAGCATCCAAAAAGCAAACCTGATTCGAGCTGACCTGAGCTACAGCAACTTTCGAGGCGCGGACTGTACAGGAGCCAATTTCCAGCATTCTTTAATGCATGAAGCGTGTTTCAAAGGGGCTCGCCTGATGGCCACCAATCTTTCGAATACCAGCTTCTACAAAAGCGTGATGAGTGAGGCTCATCTCAATCATGCAAAAGCTCTAAATACGTCGTTCAGTCGAGCAGATTTGCAGGGAGCGTGCTGCATCCGAGCCAAAATGCTGAACGCCAATTTTTATGGAGCCGACCTATCCCACAGCGTGTTCTACAAAACTGATTTACAGGGCGCTATTTTTTGCGACGCAAATTTGCAAGGCGCTGACCTCCGTCATGCCAATCTATCCGGTGCGAATGTGCGAGGAGCCAATTTAAGCAACGCCAACTTAAAGTACGCGAAGTTGTCGGGCGTAGATTTAGCAGAGGCTAATACTGAGGGAGCCAAGTTCTAGCGGCTGATGAATCGAAAATTGAGACCGAGAACCTCCTGGATGGCTTCGGGAATATCCTTTCCCGTCTCGCTGAGGTGGGTGAGACATTGAGCCAGAATCTCCGGTGGAACTTTAAGAA
>JAYKJC010000216.1:0-11947 GCA_035285885.1 Leptolyngbyaceae cyanobacterium
ATTCAAACTCGCTCAGGGGTTGTCGCCTTCGCAGGGCAAGAATTAGCCCAAATGAATGAGCAGGAGATTCACAACGCTGCCGTCGAGGGGTCGGTGTTTGCCAGAGTCGCCCCGGCGCAAAAGCTGCAACTGGTGGAAGCGCTCCAGTCGAGGGGCAATATCGTCGCCATGACGGGGGATGGGGTGAACGATGCCCCGGCTCTCAAGCAAGCGGATATTGGCATTGCGATGGGCAAAGGCGGCACGGAGGTCGCCCGCGAATCTGCGGCAATGCTGTTGACCGATGATAACTTTGCCTCCATCGAAGCGGCGGTGGAAGAGGGGCGCACGGTTTATCAGAATTTGCGAAAGGCGATCGCCTTCCTTCTCCCTGTGAATGGCGGGGAGTCCATGACGATTCTGCTCAGTGCCCTGCTGGCCAGGACATTGCCGATCTTGTCTCTGCAAGTGCTCTGGCTGAATATGATCAACTCCATCACCATGACGGTTCCCCTCGCTTTTGAGCCGAAATCTCAGGGGTTGATGCAGCAGCCCCCCCGCGACCCCAGCGAACCCCTGCTCACTCCGAGGTTATTCCGGCGCATTCTGGTGGTGTCGGTGTTCAACTGGATTCTGATTTTTGGGCTGTTTGAATGGGCGCGGGCAACCACCGGGGATGTTGCCGTGGCACGAACGATGGCGATTCAAGCCCTGGTCGCTGCACGAATTGTTTATCTGATCAGCATCAGCCAGTTAGGAGCAAATATTAGGCAATACCTGCGCGGTCGAACGGGAGCGATTCCCGGAGGGATCACTGCGCGAATCGCCAATGCACCCATACTTCTCCTAGGCATCGCCGCTGCCATCATTCTGCAAGTGCTATTCAGCCAGTGGAGTGTGATGAACATTCTGTTTGAAACCGCGCCCCTGACCTGGAAGCAGTGGCTCATTTGCTTGCTGCCGATGCTGCCGATGATTCCCACAGCGTTGTTAGCGAATTGGATTGATCCCCCCCAGGCAAACTCGCCTGGAAGCCCCTCAGGCTCGCAGAATATATCCAACATGGCGAATCGTCTGGATTAATCTATCACTGTGATTGGCTTCAAGTTTTCTCCGCAGACTGGCAATGTAGACTTCTACAACATTTGACATGCCTTCGAAATCATATCCCCACACGTTGTCAAGGATCTGGTTGCGGGTTAACACCCGCTGAGGGTGCCGCATGAAGTATTCGAGCAAGTTAAACTCCTTCGCTGTTAGATCAATACGATGTTCTCCTCGATAGGCTTGATACGTTTCTAAATTAAGTAAGATGTTTTCATAGTGGAGTTGAGAAGGCTCTTCTGCCTTTGCATTTAGCCGCAACTGAGCGTGAATTCGCGCAAGAATTTCATCGAGATGAAAGGGACTCGATAAGCAATCAGTCGCTCCTGCTTCAAGACAAGCAATGCGAAATTTGGAATCATCACCTTGAATGAGTGTGATCAGCGGAATTGAGGATTGAACGCGTCTTAACTGTTCGCAGAAACTGATGATTCCTTGCTCAGAGGTTTGCCAGGCCACAAGAATTAATGACAACGAACAATTTTGGGCACAGATAAGACCTGTGAAGCTATCACTGACAGTCTTGACTTCATAATTCTTTTCGGTCAACTTACTTTCTAAGTAAGTAGCAATGCGCCTGTAGTTAGTAATCACTAAAATAGAAGGATTCCACATGATTTCGTCCTACAATTTGTGGGGTCACTTTTAAGGGGATGCCAGTAAACTGCTGCAACAATAGCAGACTATTCTGCTAAGTTCCCTTACCGATGAGTCAGATTAGAAAGCACGAATAGTAGAGGATAAACCCTTGCCTTTTGACAAGGTCTGATTGCCCCCGATGTTGTGCAACTTGATGTGATGGGAGCCTGCCAGATTCTGGGCTTTCCACCCCATACAACATACATTTGCTCTGGACCTCATTCTCGCAGCAGCGGGTTTATTGCAGGTGATGAAATTCTCCAACCCTTGCTGCAGTTGGGCAGCCCTTGATTGATGCGTTTTAGCCCAAACGCAGGAAGCTGCGGCTCGCCTCCACCGATGATGCTAATTTGTGAGCAAGCGTCATGAACGATGAATGATAGTTAAGTTGCTTAACGCACTGTTAAGCAACTATTATTGATAAATTAGAGCTGCCTTATCTGATCGCTGAACGACTTATCCACCTCAGCCAACTCAAGCTTCATGTTCCTATGATCCAAGACCAAGACATTTCTGAGCTTCTGAAGCGAATTGAAGCACTGGAGGTGGAGAATGAAAGTTTACGGGCAAGGCTTTCGCTTGAGTCGCTTGAATCGAGTGCTGAGCGTGGTTTGGTGGAAAATGCTCACTGGCAACTTCATCCGTTGGGGCGATCGCCCTCCTCCCAATCTCCATCCCAGCCTCAATCTCAGCCCTCCTCCCAGCCTCAATCTCAGCCCTCCTCCCAGTCTCCATCTCAAGCCCAGTCTCCATCTCAATCCCAGTCTCCATCTCAATCAGTCCGGTCTGAATTGGAATCTGCCTACGCGATGCTGCTGACAGAGGTGATGGGGCTGAGGCAGCAAGAGCAACGTTCAAGCGAACAGATTAGCCTCCTTCAAACGCAGCATCAGCTAATTCAACAGCGGGCGGATCAACTCGAAAAAGCCAACGATGTCCTAAAGCAAAGTCTACTTCGGTTGGCGACAGATGAAGATTTATACGGGTTTTTAGGCCATGTCTTGATTGAAATCATTCATCAGGCTGGGGCGGATTCTGGCCATGTGTTCTTGTATAACGCTCAGGCTCATACCTTGAACCTGTGTTTCAGTATCCGAGATGGGCAGATTCATTACGGAGCCACGCCCGATGAACCGCCGCTATTTCACGCGCCGATCGCAGCAGACCTTACTCCAGCGTTTCAATATCTGTGTGATCAACGCAGCATGCTTTCACTCAATGACCACGAATTTAGGGCGATGGCGTGGCCCGGAACGTTGGAATGGTTTCGTCGCGATCAGGTCGCGGAAGCGATCTGTCTCGCCCTGATGGCGGGCGATCGCCCGGTGGGTTTGCTGGGACTGCGATTCTTAACCAAAGCAGAACTGCACCAGAAAGAGATAGAGCTGATGTATGCTCTGGCACAGCAAGCCACTCTGGCGATTGAACTGACTCGTCTCTCAGACGAAGCTCGGCAAGCGGCAATCACCCAGGAGCAAGAAAAAGCAGCTCAGGATCGAGCCGCAGAACTGGCAAAGGCCAACGAATCCCTTAAACGCAGCCTCAATCGGCTCGCTACCGATTCAAATCTTGACTCGTTTCTGACGAGTATTTTGCAAGAAGCGCTACGCATCATTAAAGGAAAACAAGCGCAGATTTTTTTCTATGATGCAGACACTGAAATGCTAACGCCCTCGGCAGGCATTAGTGGCCATGGCGAAGAAATCATTCCAGCGCCCGGTGTCATTGCCGATGTGCCTGAGATTAACCATCCGTTTCCCGCCAATATCACAGGGGGATGGCAACGGTTGGTCAAACATCGGTTTCCCATTTATTTCGATCTTGAACGCGATACGGATGATTTCTGGCCTGGCACCATCGAGTGGCATCGCAGCCACGGCAATCAAGGTGTGATTTGTATCGCGCTCATGCTGGGTGATCAGCCCCTGGGGATGTTAGGAATCACGATGCCAAGATTGTCAGAACCGACGAATGCAGAATACGAATTTTTTCAAGCGCTGTCTCAGCAGGCCACCCTTGCCATTCAACTCACTCGACTGGCAGAGGAAGCGCAGCAAGCGGCGATTCTAAAAGAACGAGAAAAGGCCGCCCAAGAGCAGGTCGCAGAACTGACGAAGGCCAATGAGTTCTTGCAATCGTCTCTCCAAAAGCTGGCCGGGGAGCCGGAGCTAGAACGATTTTTAGGCCATATGCTGACGGTGTGCTGTGAACGGTTTGGCGCACAAGAGGCGGGCATCTGGCGCAATGAAGACGGTGTTTTTCGCCTGTTCGTCGCCTACGAAAATCAATCGATTCAGTTGCGGGATGATATCAGCCATCCGGGGGCTAATCTGGCGATCGCCCAAAATATGCGTAACCACCAAGTGCTGGCTCAACTCCGCAAGCGAGAACTGGTGATAGACCATGAAGAGGACTTTGAAACCGCTGAGGTGTATGAACAGTTTCGGGATTATTTCAAGCAGCGGGGCATTAAATCGGCAATCAAAGTTCCGATGTTTTTAGGGGACGTTTTGCATGGAATTTTGGTGCTGCGGTTTGGCGATCGCCATAACCTTCGACCTGAAGAAGCAGAACTGGCCTATGCCCTGGCAAATCAAGCGGTACTGGCATTAGAGCTGACTCGTCTTGCAGAAGTGGCCCAAAAGGCGGCGATCGTGGAAGAGCGCAATCGCATGGCGCGCGACATTCATGATAATCTGGCTCAAATCTTCACCAGCATTCTCATGCGGCTGCAAACCGCTGGGTTAACGCTGCCTGAAGGTGATCAGGCCAGTCGGGAACATATTAACCGGGCCTGTGACTTAGCCCGTGAGGGGCTGGCCAGTGCTCGCCGTTCTGTTCATGCCCTCCGCTCAGAACTTCTGGAAAACCGATCCTTTGCCCGTGCCCTGGCGGGGTGCCTCCAGCAGATGATCAGTGGCACTGACATTCGGAATGAGGTGCGAACAGTAGGCGATCCCAGCCATTTACCCGACGCGATGGAGTCGGAACTCTTTCACATTGGACAGGAAGCCATCACGAATGCATGCAAACATGCTCAGGCTCAGGAGATTTGCATTGAGGTTACCTTCTTGCCCCATCAGATCAGGCTGTCCGTGAAAGATGATGGCATTGGTTTCTCTCCGATGCCGTTATCAACTCAAAATGGATTTGGTTTAATTAGTATGCGAGAGCGTACCAAACGGCTTGGAGGCCAGATGACGATCCGCAGTCATCCGGGCGAGGGCACAGATGTCATCGTTGTTGTGCCGCTTTGATTGTTCTTCGGTGGCTGCTCTTTTTCTGGCAGTCCTGAGGTATGTCAGGGTAAATGTCAGGCTCCCGTCCAACGTCCCTTGCTGGCTTATACCCATTCAAACCTTTCCCCGTTCAGACATCGTTATGACACCAACGGCTCCCATTCGAGTTCTCATTGCCGATGACCATCCCTCTTTGCGGGAGGGGCTGTCTGTGTTGCTGTCGCAACAAGCCGATTTTCAGGTGATTGCAACAGCCGGAGATGGAGAAGAGGCGATCGCCCAATATCAGCGCCATCAGCCTGATGTGATGCTCCTTGACCTGCGAATGCCCAAACGAGAAGGCTTAGATGTTGTCTCTATCATTCGTACGGATTACCCGGATGCTCGCATCATCGTGCTGACCACCTTTGACGGAGACGAAGACATCTATCGAGCCTTACGAGCCGGGGCTAGAGGATACCTGTTGAAGGACGTTCCCTGCCAGGAAATTTTTGACGCGATTCGCAAAGTCCACCAGGGTCAACGCTACATCATGTCTGAAGTGGCCCAGATTCTTTCGGAGCGCTTTCAAAGCTCAGAACTGACGGATCGCGAGTTAATGGTTCTAAGCCTGTTGGTGAAAGGCAAAAGTAACCGAGAAATCAGCGAAGAACTATGTGTGGTTGAAGGTACGGTGAAGTATCATGTCCGGAATATTTTAGAGAAATTGGGAGCGGGCGATCGCACTCAGGCGGTGACCATTGCCCTTAAGCGGGGGTTGGCACGGCTGTAGCCAGAGCTGTAACCAGAGCTATAGCCAGAAACAAGGTCCCTGATCTAAAGGTAAGGAAATACCTATTCGTTTTCATAGGAGATTAACTGTTCCTACGACTAATGTGTCTTTAGCCCTGGGGTGTGGGATGAAGGATAAACAAGTCAGTAAATTATACATATGCGATTTGCGGCGTTGCTGAATTTAGGGATAAATCAAAAAATTGCGGTCTATAAAATGACCGACTGTAAGGGCGTACGGCCTTACGAAAATCATCCCTCGAATCAGAAGCATCCGATTTGTAACTCGAAGTCCCTAGCTATACCCTATCTCAATTTAATTTTTCCCAGGAGGATCTGCGATGAAACTCGTATCTTTGCTTGCAAGTAGCACGCTTATAGGACTCTCAATGGTTGGCTTTACGGCATTCTCAGGACTTTCTCATCTTCCCGTAGCCCTTGCCGAGGAAGCCGAAATGACAGACGCGACAGGGCTGAGCGGTGAGCAAAAAGTTGCCTTTATCATGGAGCATCGAGGGCAATTTGGCGGTGGCGATCAGCTGCGTCGATTCTTCTTTGGAGACTTGCAACCCGTCTCAGTTCAACCGGGTGGAGCGGGCATGGTGGTCAATCTCTACAATCAAGCAACGGATACAACGTTTTCTTATTGCGCGACATACGACGTAGTCGTGGCTGTAGGAGAAGGGCGCGTGACAACATTTCCAGACGGCGAAGTACAGTAGAGCAATGAGTCCAGGGCAGCGGTTTTGCTTTATGGAACGCATCCTATGAACCCCCCAACAGCATCTATCCTGGCCGTTCCTGTTAGCTCTCGAGATCACATTCGAGGATCAACTGCTGCTCCTGTCACGTTGGTTCAGTATGGTAACTATCAATGTCTCCAATGTGGGGCCGCCTATCGAATTCTAAAACGTATTGCAGCTCAGTTTGATGAGCAGCTTTGCTTTGTATTTCGACACTTTCCTATCGTTAGATTTTATCCGAATGCTCATCATGCCGCCGAGGCTGCCGAAGCTGCCGCCAGTCAAGGTCGGTTCTGGGAAATGCATGACTGCTTGTTTACCCATCAATATGCGTTGGGAAACGGGTATTTGGTAGATTATGCAGCCTTACTTAATTTAAACATCCCCCAATTTCTTCGCGAAATCACCAGTGATATGCATGTCAGTCGAGTAAGGGACGACATTCGCGGGGGTCTAAGAAGCGGTGTTCAGAGAACTCCAGCCTTCTTTATCAACGGCATCCGATACCAGGGAAAGCTGTCGGAAGAATCATTGCGCCAAGCCTTGATGCAAGCCCTGTGAAAAGGACAGGACTTAGTGAGTGTAAACCTTTACACAGAATGGGGCGATCGCCCCTCCATAGTTACCCTCTTTTCAGAGATTGCTCAATGACGGGATGATTTTGGTGTGAGAGTGGCGCTGTGCGCCACTCTCACACCAAAATTCATCTCCAGACTTAGTAACGCTCCTTTTCATTCGGGGTGGGGTTCGAGAAATACGGGGTGGTCGAAGAGAAACGACTGCATGGAGTAAGGGAAACTCTGTTGATTGTATAGAGAAGATTCAATGAATGATGAGAGTTCTAAAATTTGTGGGCTTGATCTTGTTCGTACTTGGGGAACTGATAGCCTTTTCTTTGCAAATTGATGCCCAGGAGACATCACCTCACTGGTCGTATGGGGGGGAGGCAAACCCAACCCATTGGGGGCGGTTAGGCAATGACTTTGCGTCATGCGAAGTTGGACGCGATCAATCTCCCATTGATATTGATGATGCGGTTGTTGGTTCTCCGCCAGCTATCGAGTTTAATTACTCTTCAGTGCCGTTGGTTGTAGTCAATAACGGGCACACCATTCAGGTAAACTACGCTGAGGGTAGTACTGTGAGGATTGGTGGCGATGAGTATGATCTCTTGCAATTTCATTTTCATACACCCAGTGAACATACGGCTGCAGGTCATGCATCTGCTATGGAACTGCATCTGGTTCATCGTAATGAAGCAGGAGAGTTAGCGGTTGTTGGTATTCTGTTAGAGCAGGGTAGTGGCCATCCTGTGATTGAGACAGTGTGGGAGCATATTCCTACAGAAGTAGGAATGAATGAGGTTGCAAGCGTTGCCATTAGTGCTTCCGACTTACTTCCCGAGAGCATTGCTTACTTCAGTTATACAGGTTCGTTAACGACACCTCCGTGTAGTGAGGGTGTGCGTTGGGTTGTTATGAAGGAGCCTGTTGAGGTTTCTGAAGAACAAATTGCTGCCTTTGAAGGGTTATATCAAGTGAATGCTCGTCCTACTCAACCGACTAATGGACGAATCATTGAACTACACGATGAAGAATAGTTGCATCTGCTACGCGGAGAAACATACTCAAAAACCTTAACTTGTAGAGTTATAGCAGTGTACAGGTTCATCAGGCACACAGACGGATGTATGGGCTGCGCCGTTCCCCCCACATCCGTTTGTGTGCTTAATGCAGGTGTAAACCGCAAAAAAAATTCAGCTTGTGTCGAAATGGCAGCATCTCGCTCGTCATAGAGTTAAAAGCATAAAACCTATATGCTTTGATGTTGTCTAAAGTGAGCAATCGAATGAAATATGCCGTTTTGGTTTACGAAACTGAGCAAGACTTTGCTGATCGCGAAAAGCATATGCCCGCCTACAGCGCCTATTCCCAAGCTTTGATTGAAGCAGGGGTGGCCGCCGGAGGAGCAGCACTTCATCCCAGTCACACGGCTACGACGCTCCGTCTCCGCGATGGGCAACGGTTTGTGCAGGATGGCCCGTACGCTGATACCAAAGAACAGCTAGGCGGCTTTTTTATCATCGACGTGACCGATTTGGATGCCGCTCTCGACTGGGCTTCTCGCTGCCCTGCCGCCAGTCACTGTGCGGTGGAAGTTCGCCCGTTGCTCCCCATGAACCAGGACTAGGAAGGAGATCGGGATGAAACTCTTTTACTTTCCTGCTTCCCCCAATACCCGAAAGGTTCATGCCATAGTGCTGCATCTCAATTTGCCCGTAGAACTGCGCCTGGTCGATTTACAAAAAGGAGAACAACGGACTCCAGAATTCCTGCATCTGAATCCCACTGGACGAACCCCTGTCTTGCAGGATGGTGACTTTGTGCTGTGGGAATCAACAGCGATTATGCACTACTTAGCAAGTCAGGTTCCGACATCCCTTTGGCCTGATGATGCTCAAAGTCGAGCCGATATTACACGGTGGCAGAGTTGGCAACTGGCCCATTGGCATCAAGCCTGTCAGCCTTTGCAGTTTGAGCGGGTAGTGAAGCCACTTTTGCAATTGGGTGAACCTAATTCTGAGGTGGTAGAACAGGCGACTCAGCGATTCCATCAAGAAGCGAGGATCCTGAATCAGCATTTGGCAGCGCACCATTATTTGGTGAACGACACTCTGACACTGGCTGACTTTTCAGTGGCTAGCGACTTAACCTATGCTGTACCAGGGCAGTTTCCGCTGGAGTCTTACCCCCATATCCAAGCCTGGTATGCTCGCATAGAGTCATTATCGGCCTGGCAAAAGACAGCGCCTAGAGGGTAACTGCATATGGAAGCACGTCGAGCGGCAGAGAAGGCGGCCCGTCAATCCTACGGGCGATTGGTAGCCTATGTGGCAAGCCGCACCCGAGATGTGGCGGCAGCAGAGGATGCCCTCGGCGATGCCTTCCTAGCGGCGCTGAAAACCTGGCCAAACGTCGGGGTGCCCAACAATCCGGATGCCTGGTTGCTGGTGGCAGCTCGGCATCGGTTAATTGATCTGGCTCGGCGCGATCGCCTTCGAGAAAACATCATAGAAAACCTAAAGCTCAGTCATGGGCGATCGCACACCCCAGCCAACGATGCTCTAATGACGTTTCCAGACGATCGCTTAAAACTCCTTTTTGTCTGTGCCCATCCCGCCATTGACCCATCAGTTCACACCCCCCTGATGTTGCAAACCGTCCTGGGGATGAATGCCGTTCAGATTGCGTCCGCCTTTTTGGTGGCTCCTGCAACCATGAGCCAGCGACTGGTCAGGGCCAAGGCCAAAATTCGGGATGCGGGCATTACATTTGAATTACCTGAAGCTGAAGAATTGCCGAGTCGTTTAGCAGCGGTCTTGCAAGCGATTTATGCAGCCTATACCCACGCCTGGGAAACCGTGGACGGCGGGGATTCTCGTCACTGTGGATTTGCTGAAGAGGCCATCTGGCTGACGCGGGTGTGCGTGCAACTATTGCCCCAGGAACCTGAAGCACGGGGACTCCTCGCATTGATGCTACACTGCGAAGCCCGTCGCCATGCCCGTCGCACAGCAGACGGTGTCTACGTCCCTTTATCCCAGCAAAATACTCAGCTCTGGATACAGCCGATGATTGATGAAGCTGAACGTGAATTGGCCCAGGCGTCTACATTTAAACAATTAGGACGCTTCCAGTTGGAAGCAGCCATTCAATCGCTGCATGCCCAACGCGTGGTTACTCATCGCGTTGATTGGCAAACCCTGGTTCTACTGTATGAAGGGTTGCTCCAATTTTCGCCAACCCTCGGAGCCCTGGTCAGTTATGCCGCTGCGATCGCAGAAGCTCAAGGCGCAGACCAGGGCTTAGACTACCTCAACACCCTGCCCGATGACCGCACTAAAAATTACCAGCCCTATTGGGCGTTAAAGGCCCATTTACTCAAGCAGCGGTCTCAGAAGTGTGAAGCTCAGCATGCTTATACACAGGCGATTGGCTTGACAGAAGACGCAAGCATCCGTGAATTTCTTCTCCAACAATCTTTGCTATAGCTTATTTCATTTCATGGCGTTGCTGAATTTGGGGATGAATCAGACATTTTTGGATTTACAAATGAACGACTGTAGGGGCGTATGGCCATACGCCCCTACGAAAATCATCCCTCGAGTCAGCAACGTCCATTTCATAGCGTGAGGAAAAATGTGTAACCCAATAGTCTAAACGGCTCAGGTTGAAATGGAAGTCTGCCTATCGGGTAAAGCGTGTCTTTCTGATGAAGGATGTCGTTTCAAAGCCTCAACAGAGATACTAGTATAAATACGAGGTGAGCTGAATCCACCCGCTGCATTCATCATCACCTCTAGCAAATGACTGGGTAGTCTTCAAACCGTCAGGATATTTGGGCGTGCAGACTGCGTCCGCACGCCCAAATATCCTTACCGACTTATACCCTTATGTTTCCGCGTTAGGACATTGGACATGTATGCCTCCCCCTGCATTGCGGGTATCACACCCACCTAAGCCCGTAAGGCTATATGATTACCCATTACTAAACGCTTGAAGAAAAACACTTGAAGAAAAACGCTTGAAGAATGGAGAGTTTCTCCCCTACGAGTTTTTGACGAATAGAGATTAAATAAAAACCAATGCTGGATGGCGCGTTTAGCCGCGCAACTTGACCTAGCATGGGTTTCAAGTTGTTTAATGCTCACTTCTGGGGGAAAGTCTCCTGAGTTTTCAGCGACCCAATTTGTAAGATTCACCCGCATTAGGAATTTTCATATGCAAACTGTTGAATGGTGGCAAAATGCCGTTATTTATCAAATTGTGCCCTGGAGTTTTTTAGATACTGATGGCGATGGCCGAGGTAACTTAAATGGCATTATCGAAAAGCTGGACTACATTGCATCCCTTGGTGTAGACGCGATTTGGCTAACCCCGATCTACGAATCTCCCATGGATGATTTGGGGTATGACATCACAGATATGCTGGATATTGATCCGGTGATTGGCAACTTAGATATTTTTGATAGGTTACTAAAGCTTACCCATGCTCGTGGACTGAGAATGATCGTCGATCAGGTCTGGGGACACACGAGCGATCGCCATTTCTGGTTTCTTGAAAGTCGAGAAAACCGAGATAACCCCAAAGCCGACTGGTATGTATGGGCCGATCCAAAACCGGATGGCTCACCACCGAATAATTGGCTCTCTGCCTTTAACGGGGAGTCTGCCTGGAAGTGGGAACCCATGCGGGAACAATTTTATTTATTCCATTTCTTAGACAGTCAACCTAAGTTGAATTGGAATAACCCGGCAGTGGTTGAGGCAATCTTGAATCGAGCTAAGTTTTGGCTCGACCGTGGAGTAGACGGGTTTCGGATTGATGCCCCAAACTTCTTTATGCACGACCCTGACCTTCAAGATGAGCCGATGCGCCCAGACGGATCACCCTGGCCTGACGGGATTGATC
>JAYKJC010000217.1:0-8625 GCA_035285885.1 Leptolyngbyaceae cyanobacterium
GAAATTCTCGATTCGTGAGTCAGGAAAAACTACAGTTCCTAGATGAAAAGCTGATTAACTCGTAGTGAGAGTTACGACGCTTACATCACGGAATCAGCTACAGTAGACATAGTTTTTTAATATTTCGACTGTTGGAACCACCGTTTTATACCAGTAGGCAGACAACCAGATACTTACGTCGCAAGGGTCCCTCTATCGCCTTCTTGTAGTAAACGCCTTAAAAATTGTTTGAATAAGACCGATGCATATAAAGTTGAACGATCGCCAAAAGCATGTCTTGTGGGCTACTGTGCGTCAGTACGTTGCAACGGCGCGCCCTGTAGGTTCTGAAACATTGCTTGAGGAATATGACATGAACGTTAGTTCGGCTACCGTGCGCAACGCGATGGGCCGACTGGAAAAATTTGGTCTTCTCTATCAGCCCCACACATCGGCTGGGCGTGTGCCGTCGGATTCTGGCTATCGAATTTATGTCGATAGCCTGCTAACTCCGTCTGAAGCGATGCGGCAGCAAGTCCAGACTCTCCTTAATGCTCGACTGAATTGGGAAGCCTGGTCTCTAGAAGCGGCCCTGCGGGGTGCAGCAGATATTCTCGCGGTGTTGAGCGGTTACATCACCCTGATTACTTTGCCTCAGGCGATTACGGCGACGCTGCGCCACGTGCAGCTTGTGCCCGTAGAAGCGTCGCGGATGATGCTCATCTTGGTGCTGGACACCTACGAGACGCAATCCATTTTGATGTCACTACCGTCATCCCCAGAGGGCGATCGCCGCGATTCTGACTTGCTCAGCCAAGAATTAGAAATTTTGTCGAACTTCTTGAATCATCACCTGAAAGGGCGATCGCTCCAGGAGATTCACTCGCTCGACTGGAACGATTTAGATCATGCTTTTAAGCATTACGCAGAATTGCTTCAAGACACCTTGATGGCCCTGGGCAAGCGCATCGGCCATTCATCGGGGTCTTCTCAGTTGTTGATTAGTGGTCTAGCAGAAGTCCTGCGCCGCCATCCCGAGTTTTCTGAAATTGAGAAAGTTCAAACCATCATCCATCTCCTGGAGTCGGAACGCGATAGTTTGCTGCCCCTCTTTTTTGAAACCCCATCGGACTCGACGATGAGCAATGTCATGATTCGCATTGGTTCAGAAAATCCCCTGGAGCCGATGCAGAACTGTGCGCTGGTCTCATCCACGTATAAATGGGGTGAGACATCGATGGGCAGTATCGGCATTCTAGGGCCAACTCGCATGGTGTATGAGGATGCGATCGCCCTTGTCGAGGCTACTTCGCACCTGCTCTCAGAAGTTGTCACTCAAAGTGCATAGGGCTCTACCTAGTACTTCACGGCATAAGTCTCGATACCGGCCTGCCCTCATCCCCCAGCCCCTTCTCCCAAAATCGGGAGAAGGGGAGCGAGCGGTTTGAAGTCCCTCTCCCAAACTTGGGAGAGGGATTTAGGGTGAGGGCTAATGGGTAGCAAATTTACGCCAAGCGGTACTAGGGACTCGTGCGCAGAGGCTCGATTCTGTTGAATCGTCGTAGCGTCAATAGCCTGTCAAGGGTGAGCATTCCGGCCCATTCTCGCTGGGCGATCGCCCAAGCCTCTGGAAATTGGTCACCCCATGACCAGGTGGGAACCCATGCCCCCTCATCAGTTTGTGAGGCGATGGCGAAATCTAAATTAGCAGCCACTGCCTCTTCTAATCCGGGCATGAACGGCGAATCGGGCCGATCAATTACTTGCAATGGACGAAGTCTGTAGCCTGACCAAGCCTGAGGGTCGGTATCAACTACGTTGGGGATAAGGTCAGCGAGTAGAGATTGGAGGCGATCGCCCACAGGTTTTGGCACATTTGGAGCATTCAATAGTCGCAGACAGCAGAGTAAATCATGCATTTCAATCGTGTCGCGATCGCTCAACGACTGCAACACCCGCTCGGCAATGGGAGGCATCAGAGTGCTCGGCACCAGGTTTGAGTATGCATAGAAGTAGCCCAACATCTCCGCAGACGGATTGAGGGAGAATGCTTCATCATCATCACCGTTAGGGCTTTCATCCGCTTGATCGGCTTGATTCCACCAGGGGGCATGGGGAATTGAGTCATCCGTATCTCGGGGGAGGATCGGCCAGGTCTGGTGTTTTTCATTCAAGGTTGATACGCAGAAGGCGATCGCCCGTTGAATGGATTCTAAATCCGGAGGTGCGCCAACTTCACGCAGAACCTGAAAGGCAATCGACGTACACAAAATGGAACTTTTGGGTGAACGAAAATCAGGCTCAAGGCCATGCCCAAAGCCGCCATCTGCATTTTGATAGGGGGAAAGCTCATGCAAAACCTCCACCGGAGCCGCCCCTTCAAAATGCACCCGAAACCGAGCAGCTTCAAGGGGACGGGCTTGAGTTTTGAGAAACTGTTGAGCTAAGTCAAATGCAGTTTTATTGAGTAACGCTGTCATAAACCTTACGTAGTCGAAAGCGACTTATTCAGCGACACCCGCAAGAGCCGTCTTCTTCTCCATGCGTGCCCGCAACTGTTCCATCAAGTTATCAGAATTTCGATGGGCTTCCCATCGACCAGAGCCTCCGCTATTCATCGACCACGTTCCTGAAATAAAGTCCTCTTCTTCAGTAATCGTTCCGGTGTAGGCGATCGCATAAGGATGAGATGTAACGTATTGTTTACTAAACGTAATGCGGCGTCCGGTTACATCGCCACTCACCTGAGCTTCACCTAAGGGACCATCATCTAAAATTCGACCCGATAGGCTGTTGCCTGCTTGCACAAACGTCGCCTCAAAACGCGTTTGTGCACCTTCTTGCCAAAATGTTCCTAGCCAAGCACCGCTAATATCTGTCATTGCGTTTTAACCTATTGTCTAGCGCTCATTTTCTTTAACGCTTATCGAGTTCAATATTTATTGTCAGGAATGAACTGATCGTCAGAAATAAATTTATCGTCAAGAATAAATTCCTTGCCAGGAAGAAGTGCCTATTGACAGCCTAAACTTTCTCGCGTTGAGACTCCCGTTGTTGGATTGACGCCCTCAGCCCGCTGACAAAGCTGGCTGACCCAATAGCGGTCAATCAATGCGCCTGAAAAATCGGCACCCGCAATCTCTGCGTCTTGGAACCGAGTACTCGGCAAAACAGCGTCAATGAAAATCGCGTTGGTTAAGTTTGCACCATTAAAGATGACGCGATCGCCAAACACTTCCGTCAAATTTGCGCCTGACAGATTTGCATCTAAAAAAGACCCTTTGGTCAGAATTGTTCCTTGCAGGTTCGCACCTTCAAAATTGGCACCCCGCATTTCTGCTGCGGCAAAAGAAGTGCCTGACAGATCCTTGCCCGCGAAGTCTCGATACGTCAGATCTGTTAGCGTGTAGTTCACCTTACTGTCTTGGGCCAGGGCTGGAGGGGCAGTCGCACTCCACCCGACCCAACAGATAATCAACAGAAGCAAGCCCAGTAATGAACGCTGAGCTTGGCGAATCAAATTGCAGTTGGCGACCCATTGGAGTCGCCTAATCACATGCTTTCTGACAAAGGGATAGGGCTGCTTTTGAAAAGCAAGCAGAACTCCCTCACGCTGTATTTCCTTCTGATTAGTTGTGAGAATGCTCATCGGTGAAATCCTATCTCACAATTCGTATGATTCACTTTCGTGTTTCTAATTCACTTTCGTGATTTATGAATTAGCCAAACAGAGCCAAAGAAGAGAGGCAGTGGCCTATGACTGCCTCAACTGTATCTCATTTGTAGGTCCATTGCGGCTCTCAATCGTTCTTATCAATCTTAAGCTACTACCGTAGTTAGACTGCTACCGCAGACTTAAGATGCGACAGCAGAGCGCTGGCGCTTAGCCGTTGTTGACGTTGCAGCAAGGGATGCAGGCTTCGAAGGCTTCTGGAGCATGACAACAATTAATGGATTTCCTTTGATGTCACCGCGCAAAGACTTACGAATGTCACTTTCGAACTGAGCCTGAAGCTTCGTCCAATCGACATCAATCTCACCCTTCTCAAAGGTATGAGCGAATTCTTTCCAGCGATCGCGCAACAGCGTCTCAATAGCCCGCTCAATGGTTCGTTGAACGCGCTCCATTTTCACCACTGTAACGACACCCCGAATGTGAATTTCAGGACTGGTAATAAGTCGTCCATCCCAACCCACCGTGATCGCAACGGTAACGACGCCCTCTTCTGCAAGTTGCTGACGATCCTTCAAGATGCGATCGTGAACCATGCCTGATCGAGATGAGTCCACCAACTCAACACCGGAGGGCACCTTGTCAATAATTTTCATCGAATCGGGGGTCAGCCCAATCATGTCGCCGTTATCGATAATGACAATATTTTCCTCTGGAACTCCCATGCTCTGAGCTGTTTTCGAATGTCGAACAAGCATTCGATGCTCTCCATGCACAGGCAAGAAAAACTTCGGTCGCGTCAGCGCTAGCATCAACTTTTGGTCTTCTTGAGCGCCATGCCCCGATACATGAAGTCCTTCGCCCTTGCCGTAAACGACTTTCGCCCCCTGCATCATCAGCTTATCGATGGTGTTCACCACAGCAATTGTATTGCCAGGGATGGGGTTGGCAGAGAAAACGACCGTATCTCCTTCTTGAATCTTGATCTGGCGATGCCCACGATTGGCAATTCGCGTTAAGGCCGCCATAGGCTCCCCTTGAGACCCCGTCGTGAGAACCAACACATGCTTATCAGAAAGCCTTTTCGCCTCGTTCAACGAGACAAATAAATCATCTGGACACTTGATATATCCAAGATTGCGAGCATGAGCAATCACATTCAGCATCGAACGTCCAACGACGGCAACCATACGCCCATGTTTCTGCGCAAGTTCGAGAATCATGTTGACCCGATGCACCGACGACGAAAATGTAGTGACGAGAAGACGCCCCTCAGCGTTGCCAAAGACCCGATCCAGATTAGGATAAACAGACCGCTCAGATGGAGTGTGCCCTGGGACTTCGGCATTGGTTGAGTCACTCATGAGACACAGCACGCCTTTTTCGCCGTACTCAGCCAGCTTTTGAAAGTCAAAATGTTCTCCGTCAACCGGCGTGTGGTCAACTTTGAAGTCCCCGGAGTGGATCACGACACCGATGGGCGTGTGAATGGCAACCGTAAAACTATCGGCAATGGAGTGAGTGTTGCGAATATACTCCACCAAAAATGATTTGCCGATACGAACAATATCACGGGGTCGCACAGAACGCAGCTCTGTCCGGTCGGATACGCCCGCTTCTTCTAATTTCCCCTCAAGCAAAGCCATCGCTAATCGAGGCCCATAAATTACCGGAATATCAAACTGCTTGAGGTGAAACGCAATCCCCCCGATGTGATCTTCATGTCCATGGGTGACAATCATTCCCTTAATTTTGTGGCGATTTTCCCGCAGATAGGTGGTGTCCGGCAACACGATGTTGACACCGTGCATTCCATCTGTCGGAAAAGCTAAACCTGCATCGAGTAAGACGATTTCATCCTCAAACTCGAAAACACATGTATTCTTACCAATTTCATGTAGTCCTCCGAGAGGAATGATTTTCAACAGTTTAGATGTATCAGATGAGGTCATATGTGTCCTTTACTTATGTTTGTCCTTGATTACTGATGAGGTGAGATTACTAATGAGTCGAGTTGCTTCGTTCAAAGAATGCGTTGATTCGTCACTGGGTGTACGTTTAGCGCTGGTCAATATCAATGCTGAAACCAGAGGTTTTGAAGCAAACGGAGTCTGCGCAATCTCTTGATGTAATGCGTAAATATTCAGTTGTCGGAGACTTTAAAGCTTTATTTCTCTTGGACGGGCGATCGCTAAAGATAGAGCTAACCGAAGGAACCCGCCGATCTGAAGAGAAAAGTAGATTAAAAAATGAGTTCAAGCACTGAATGGCAAGCTAGTAACCTTGAAATTGCTTGTGAGTCTTGGCTTCCGACCATCGGATCAGCAGATTGCTTTGTATATGCCTAGTTTGGAGTGGGCCTAATTCTAAAGGATGCCTAATCGTCAGTCACGTCGAAGGGTTTTAGATTGAAGGGCGATGGATTGAAGAGCTGTAGAACGAGTTGTGAATGAAATAGAGTCATTGAAATAATGAATAATATTGAGATTTCTCATGCATTTGATAGGAAATTTAAATCAGTCAAAACAGTACGAAGAGTGCCTTCAGCGGTAGATGAAAGTGGGGCAAGAGGTAAACGCGTTTGTCCAACAGGCCACCCTTGAAGTCGTAATGCCGCCTTAACGGGTGTAGGATTCGTTTCAATAAAAAGGACTTCAAATAATGGAGTTAGCTCAAGATGCAGACGTGTTGCTGTCCGAACGTCGCCAGATTCGTATGAGCGGATCATCGATTGAATTTGTTTACCCGCAATATGACTTGCGACACTAACCACACCTGTTGCTCCGAGCGCGAGCATGGGCAACGTCAGCCCATCATCGCCAGAATAGACGGCAAAATCCTCAGGTGCCATGCGTCTAATTTTGCTGACCTGATCAAGCTTGCCACTCGCTTCTTTAACGCCTATGACATTATCAATTCTAGCAAGCTGAGCAACTGTCTCAGGCTGCAAGTTACAACCTGTGCGTGTTGGAACGTTATACAAGAGAATAGAAACGTCAGGACAGGCTTGGGCGATCGCCTCAAAGTGAGAGTAAAGCCCTTGCTGCGTCGGCTTATTGTAGTATGGCACAACTTGCAGAGAGCCATCTAACCCAAGCTCTCCGACTATCCGAGTAGCTTCAATGGCTTCCCGAGTAGAGTTTGACCCAGTTCCAGCAATAATTTTTGCTCGTCCTTGAAGACTTGTTTGAATCACTTGAAATAACTTGTATTCTTCATCCCATGTCAATGTGGGAGATTCACCCGTCGTGCCACATAAAACAAGTGTATCAGTTCCCTGATCGACGAGATGATTCGCAAGCTTTTCTGCTACGCCATAATCAACATGCCCCTCGTCATCAAACGGGGTGATCATGGCAGTCAACACACGTCCAAAACTAGTCAAACTGATACTTCTCCTTTCAATAAGACTTAATCATATCAGGCAAGAATGGGGCATTGTTCATGTGACTTTGTGGGTTCATCCTAAAGTAGTACAAGGGCTAAGCACAAAAGGCTAAACACAAAAGTTGTACAAGTATTGACCTAGATAGCTTGCGCAAAATTGCGAGGAGAAGACTGGCTGAGATTCTGCTGAACCAATAGTTCTGCAATTTGCACGGCATTGAGGGCAGCCCCCTTGCGAATCTGGTCGCCACATAGCCAAAGCTCCAATCCATTCGGGTTAGAAATATCGCGGCGGATTCGCCCGGCCAAGACATCATCCTTACCACTTGCGTCAACTGGCATCGGAAAATAATTATTTGCCCAATCCTCTACAACCGTTACCCCTGGAGCATGAGACAGAATTTCTTTGGCTCGTGCAGGTGAAAATGGTTCGTCGAACTCTAACGTCACAGCTTCTGAATGGGCTCGCAAGACTGGTACCCGAACGCACGTGGCTTTAATTTTCAGGTTAGGTGCATCAAAAATTTTCCGGGTCTCATTGACCATCTTCATCTCTTCTTGACAATACCCATTTTCGTCAAGCGGTGAATTATGGGGGAAAAGATTAAAGGCCAACGGGTATGGAAAAGATTCAAGACGAGGTTCGTTCCCGTGAAGGATATCCTGAGCCTGGGTTCTCACCTCTTCCATAGCTCGGGCACCCGCTCCGCTGGCAGACTGGTAAGTCGCTGCCAAAATGCGCCGAACAGGCTGATGTTGATGCAATGGCCACACGGCCATCGCCATGATAATTGTGGTGCAGTTGGGGTTCGCAATAATACTGTGATGCTGCTTCGCTGCCTCAGGGTTAATCTCAGGGATAATCAGCGGAACGCGAGGATCCATGCGAAATGCGCTGGAGTTGTCAATCATCACTGCGCCTGCCTTTACGATCGCATCAGCCCACTGCTTAGATACAGACCCGCCCGCAGAGGCTAACACAATGTCCACACCGTCGAAGGAGCGATCGCCCACAGGCTCAACAGCGATGGATTCACCCCGATAGGTCAACTTTTTTCCAGCAGAACGTGGAGATGATAGCAGCCGAAGGGTTTTGATTGGAAATTGACGCTCTTCCAAAAGACTGATCAATTCAGTTCCAACCGCCCCCGTTGCGCCCAAAATTGCAATGTTAAGCATATGAATATCCCGAAAACCTGTCAAAACCAATATGGAAGAGCTACACAGTAAGCTTCGCTAATGAGCTTTGCTATCTAAGCGTACTACGCACCGAATGAAAAAATCTACAGCTATCTCCAGTGTCAGAGTAACCGATTAGCCAAACTCTCTTGAAGGATTCAAGCCTCTAAACCCCCTCTCAACCCGAGGTTTCTCAAGCGCTCTGAAAACTTTCTGAAAACTTGAAGAGAATAGCTTGAACAAATCAGGGTGAGGCACAATATTAGGATACTCTCCACGGAAAACCGAGCATTTGCCACTCCCGGTGTTCCGACATAAGGTGTTACTCAAGAGAGAAAAGAAACTTAAAGATAGCGCTACTCCCTGCATCTCGATGCAGAATTAGGTACCATAGCATACTGCACATC
>JAYKJC010000218.1:0-5591 GCA_035285885.1 Leptolyngbyaceae cyanobacterium
AGTTTAAGAGGGAAGTGACGACCACCACCAGAAAGCAGTGCAAATTAGACCAGTTAGATAGACCACAACACTAGAATCGTGGGCTTTAATATCACCATAACGAATGTGACCATACTTAATGTAATAGAAACAGCGCATAGTTAGCGATAGCACTAGACCCAACCCAATTGAATAGGTAACGAGGCATGTGTTCTTGCCAAAGAAAAGTTTCCTAAAGTCGTCACCCTCGTAGAATAGGAGGTAATGACGCATGACATCATCGTTGGCTTCAGGCCCTCCGAAAATGCAAAAAGTTATAGCCGCAACCACTAAGAAAGATGATGCCCGGTCAACGAGCCATATTGCGCGTCCAAATGATGACTCCTGGCGCTCCTCACGTTCAAACCTAGTAAATGAATCTGACAAGCCACTGACTTTTCCCTGATAGTAGTATGGGTGACTGACTGGTTCACCTTTATCGACTTTAGTTGTCAGTGAAATGTTTTGATAGGCATATAAATACTCAAACTGCTTTTCTTTCGAAGCCGCATAATAGTCAGTATCTTTAACCTGCTTCGCAGTATAAAGCTCGGATAGTTCAGGAAAACTAATCCCATTGTATACGGGCTCAGCTTTGAGTGGATCTTCCTTAGACTTGGTTGCGACAAGCCTTACAACGTAGAAAAAGCAGTCTGTAAGTGCAGGGGTGCTCATAATATATTTTGCGGTTAATTCTGGAGCTGTTCCATGTAGGGTGTCTTCACCTTTTCAGATAGTCGTCCTTTGAATCAGGGCTGCGACGTTTTTCCTAAATCGAGAATTTTTTTCAGGTTTATCATTGATGGGTCATTTTCAGCCAAGCTCTTCCTGGGCGCATCTGTATACGAGTAATTATTGAAAACATAGAGAGCTGTGTTGTCTTGCTGAGTTTGGATCTGATTAATGAAATATATGAAGACAGGACCAAATTTTTCACCTTCGGGCTTCTCTGCGTAGTAGAGTGGTGTTATTGCCACTGGGTTGAATGACTCGCTGTCGGATATTCTCCCATTTAGCATGAGTGCCAGTTGTCCTGGATTGAATTTAAAGTCAGCTGGAACATCAAACTGCTTCTCCGGCAGAAGGTAACTCGAGCCGCTTAGCTGATTGAATTTGGCTTGGGATCCTGAAAGATTCTTGGCTACAGTTACGCAGTAGTTGAGGCTTACCGTCGACCATAGTACTCGGGTTGCCTCAAAATAATTAATGAACGCTGAAATTACTTTTTCAGCAAATTGCTCTGATTGTGCTTCACGACCTAATCCCGCATGGGCCTGGCTTTCCTCATTCCGTACCTTTTGCATCTCCTTGACTGCTTCATATGTATTGGTGCCAAACAGGCCCTCCATCGCGTATATTCCTCCTTGGCCTAATCTCGAGAGGTTTGAGTCGGAGCCGCCGGCCAGCAGGCGGTCTCGCTCCCTTAAGTAGCTCCTTGAAATAGGGTTTAGGATGCTGTCAATCCAGGTTCCAAGAGTTATTTTACGTGCCTTGGATATTGCCGCAACAGCGGTATTTTGGGCCTGCGGCATGAACGAGTCAGTCGCGACAGAGATGGCTACTAAGGCGTGTAGCTCTATTGCTACATCGAGTAGTTTACCTGCGACTATCCCTCGATGCTCGGCCTGATCGCGTGCAAAGAATGCGGTGATACAATGAGCAACAGGGGAAGGCAGATCATAAGATAACTGCTGAAGGGCCGTCCACCTGTGCTCGATTGATATTTGCTTAAGCCTGCAGGCTGACCTCATGAGCAGCTCGTGGTCTCCGTATGAGGGCGTAAGTTGATCTCTGATCTTTCGCTGAGAACTGGCAAATGGCTTAAAGCGATCGTAGCTCTCAACAAAAGCAATGATGGCCTCCTGCGCGAACTTGCGGGGTATAGCTACCAACCTGTGGTGTAGCTCATTAGCCACGCCATCGTTGAACAGATCACTAGGCTTGGAGCCGCTACGAGTAAGCAGGTCTGCGAGTAAGAATTTGGCAAAAGATACCGATGTGATGTCGGTATCACATTCGTATCTTAATACCTGTGCTTCTTTGGGTGCATTATGCGCAGTATCCGAAAACCCCTCCACACCCTGTATGACAAAGAATGCGCATGCTGAACCCTCTTCTGCTGCCGACTTAGCCCCGAGCTTGTCTATAGATTTAAATGCGCTCTGGAAAACGTACAGGTCTGCTCCGGACGCATCATCATAGTAAGTGCCTTTGGACCACTCGAAAGCTTCTTCACTGGGCGCAAAGACGCCCTCGGATGTTTTAAGATTAAGGACTTCTCTGGCTTCACTTGCAGCATGCCACCAATCGACGAACTTGTCCGGGCTAGCAGGCCATGCTTCGCTGATGTAGCTCGCCCTGGTCCAGTTTGAAGCGCTCCCGCCTTCCACTTTTTTGAACCGTGCGATAGCCCTGACGCCGCAGTTACCAGATCGTAGCAGAGTGAGGCCGGTGAACCTTAGCAGCGGGATGCTTGCTAGGTCAGAGGTGGAGGTGCGGCTTAAAACATTCCCGTCTAGCAGAGTGGAAACTCTGCCGCCAATCTTAAGCCTGTCGTAAAGGATTTCGGGTATTAGGGGCTCTGCCTGATCTACACCGCGAACTCCAGAGCAGATTATCTCATCAAGGGTTTCGTCGGGCGCCGACTGGGCTGCCTCTCCGGCGTGCAATATGCCAACGCTATCCCCTCTGAGGGAGAATAGGCGTATGATTTCTGCACGTTGCTCTTGTGAGTCAAACATGACTCTAGCGCTTCCAGCGATTGAGAGCCCATTTGCAAAGATTGTCTGTCCTCCTTTGCATTTCTGACTGATCCCATCTCTCAAGTTTAACCAGTTGATTTACAGACATGACACGCGTGCCTGCACCTAAAAACCTTTTGGTCTCTATCCATGACATGTTGGATTTTCTCTCGTTAGCCGTCTCTTGCATTATGACCAAGTTCCCGAGGCGGTGGATGAATTTCTCATATTCAGGAAAGGCAGCCCTCCATTGTTCATCCGCAGACTGCGGCATGATATGGTCGATATGCATTTTTTCATCTGGGTCGCGTCTTTCGTCGTATTCATCCGCATAGGGCATGGTGGGTTCAGCCAGGCTACGCTCATACTCCATTAGCACATATGCCGTAAGGCTCCCTTTATACATATTTCGGGTGTTAATGCCCAATGTCACCGCGCCGTCATCCGGGAAGGCGATGGTCGTGACAGACAAAATCTCACTGAGTAGCTTATCAGGGTCATTCTTCGCCTTTGCCCACATATCCTTAAACACGGCGTGAAGGCCTGTGGGCTCGTGTCCACAGAGGAACCTGCGGACCAGGAAAGACTCAATGATGTCAGCACACTTAGCAAATGAGTCAGCTTTCCTAGCGTCCTGGTTGTCGATGCAATCCTTCCCGATTTGCATCAAATAAGGATAAACTGATGCCGGGCAATTCATGCGGCGCAGCCTCCAAAGCGCTGAGTAGACCTTGCTATGTACGCGTTCTTTCAGTCTCACAATGTTAGTCTGACTTTCGGACGACAGGGCAAGGTAGACGGGCGCCCAGTCAGATAGGTCCTTGATAATTTCCTCTGACGATAGGGGCGTCCCCTCGTCCCATTTTTCTGCCAAAAACCGCGTCAATTTGGATTTCTTCACGCTTGAATTCTTTGTTAGCGCGTAAGGGAAGAAATAATCGTCTAAATGCTTTTGCCCATCAAAGAGTTGGTCGAAGGGTTTCCAGTTGAAATCGTAGATTCGCTGGGCCTTCACGTAGTTGGCATCGTCTCTGACCCTGAGGAACACTTCGTTCCTTACCAGATCAACGACTTTAAGGCGCTCCTGGGTCGAGTTAAGTGTATCGAATACCTCGCATGCGTCGTCGTTGTCGGTAAGTGTGATGAATACCACCTTGGTGTGGCCCAGTATCTTGGTCACCAATTTGGTCACTTCATCTGCATGAAACTCGTCGCCAAGATAGTGTCCGAGTGCAGACTTCGCTGCCAAGAATGCATCCGTAATTTCGGTCTTCTTGTCTGCACTCCCGGCAGGGGGGACGGGAAGGTTCAACGCGAGCTTATCTCCATCCGGCCTCTTTTCGTTAATCTTGGAGATTAAGGCACTGAGCTGGGGTAGGTCCTTGAGCGTCGAGGTGAACTTTAGCTCATACTCGCGCGGTCTTGGTTCAATGAAAAGGTGTTTTCTTAGGTTGAATGCGAGACCATCGAGTTTCTGTATGTGGGCCTTCGTTTCTTCGTCAGGCTCCTTGATTTTCTTAAGTTCTCTTTGCCTGTCATCAATAAGCACATGTAGCGCAAGTGCGGCGACAAAGATCGTTGTCATGCGCTGCTGGCCATCAATCACCCAGTATTCGCCCGGTGCCATGGGCGATGCGCTGACTTTTCTGGAAACAAACATTGCTCCAACGAAGTGCCCATCTTGGGCGTCGTCGCCGCTCTCGTGAATATCCTCCAGCAGCTTGGTTACTTTCGACTTTGGCCAAACATATGGACGCTGAAATATCGGGGCTTTGAAGACGAAGTTCTCTGAAAGTAACGCGCCGAATGTAGCAATTTTTGCTTCGATTGTTTGGTTGGACATGGGGGTTGTGCGAGATTTGCCATCCAGTGGTCTTTTGCCAGTAAGTAATAGACTTATTTTGACTTTCTTGAGATCTAAGGCGCGAACATTTAAGTCTCTAGAAATCAACATTATGCGCAAAAGCTCGGCTAGATTTAAATTCGGAAATTTTGCTGTCCAATCTCCCTTCAAACAAATCTGTCCGCCTGGTTCTGATTCAGAAGTGCCCCCGCAACGTTTTCATTTGTTTATGCCATAGTGGGTTAGCCTAATGAGTTGATACGACATGATTTCTTCATCAATTGGCGCTGTATGAGTAAAATAACTCTAGCTACATGTCTTGCTATGTTAATTGCTGCCGGTCTTTGGTCCGCTTCATGGGGTAGGCCAACCAATGACTTTCCTGCTTATCCATCTTCAGTTGCATGCAGCGCAGACGGGAAGACCGTTTATCTCGTTGTTCGATATGAGGCTGATGGTATTGCCGCCCAACACGGGCGTTTGCTCAAAAGCGTGGATGGCGGTTCCACCTGGATAGAGATTCGGGGAAAGTGACTTTGTAGGACAAAGTTTTCAGCCAGCGCGGATTTTTCCGAGCCGGCTGAGACAGTTATCTGTAACCCGATTCGGGGGTATCCGGCGGGGTGGGGCAGGGGGTCAGGCCGCCAGGTAGGGCATCTTCTCGATGGCCGACTGCACGCTGTTCCACTCGTCCTGGCTGTAGATGGCGTGGACGTCGGGGCTGGAGTGGCCGACGATCTGCATGCGCACCTCCTCGGGGACCCCTTGTGCCTGCATAGTCGAGACCAGGGTGGTCCGGAAGCTGTGGAAGCTCTTCTGCGGCTGACGGCTCCTGCCCGTGGTCGACCGCATGGGGTCGACGCCGGCCTTCTCCATGATCTCGATGAACTGGGTGCTGATGCCGGCCCTTCCACCCAGGTCCTTGCCGGCAAAGGTGGGTAGCACGTGGGGCGACCGGCAGGTCTTCCGCCAGTCCAGGAGCTGCTCCT